>JACDDJ010000210.1 GCA_013817065.1 Acidobacteriota bacterium | reverse complement strand
GTAGGCAAGCTTGCGCTCCCGAGCCGTCGTCATACCGCGGCCTCCGTTGCCGGCCGCGGGATGGTCAGTCTCGACGTCTCCTTGGTAGTCTCCAAAACGATGGTGGTGCGAGTCGAGCGGACGCCCGGGATCTTGCTGATCTGGGTCCGCAGCAAGGCCCCGAGATGCTCCGAACTGCGGGTGCGCACCTTGACCAGGTAGCAGTCGTCTCCCGCCACGTGATGAACTTCAAGAGCTTCGGGGAGCGCACCGAGTTGCTGCGCGACCCCATCGTCCGATGGACCCTCAACGCTTCTCACCGCCACAAACGCGAGCATGCCCTGGCCGAGGGCGTCCGGATCAAGCTGCGCGGCGTAACCGCGAATGACCAGGCGCGCTTCGAGCTTGCGGATCCGCTCCAGGACGGCTGACGGCGCCAGGCCCACCACACGGGCAATCTCGGCCTGCGTCTCACGTGCGTTTTCCTGCAGCTTATTTAGAATGGCCAAGTCTATTTCGTCGATTATTCTGTCTGAAGGTGACATGGCAGAATTTTATCCTAATTTGGGTTTCTCTTCAGGACTCATCTGGCGAGCTAAGCGACCCATTGAAGTGCCGTTCACACGAATGCCTAGCGGATCTGCGCTGCTATCGCGGCCGGGCGGACGGGGTCGTCCCATCGATGCCGCCCGGCCAGGTCGTGAAGCCGGTGACCCTGCGGTCACGAAGCGCCGCCGCAATCACCTCGCGACCAGCGCCGTCGGCGAGCCAGCCTGCGAAGCGGGCGCCGGGCCGATTGGCCGGACGCCATACCACCGCGTAGGTATTCAGCAGCCGTGGATCACCTTCGTGAAGAACGACGAGATCGATCGACCCCTTCAGTGCCTGGAAGGTGCCGCGGTCGGTGAGTGTGTAGGCGCCGGAACTGCTTGCGATCCTCAGCGTCTGTCCCATGCCGGCACCGGCGATCACGAGACGCGAGTCTCCCGGTGTCGCAGCTGCTGTCGCCCACAACGCCCGTTCGCGCTCGTGCGTGCCCGATTCATCGCCGCGCGACAGAAAGATCGCGCTGGAGCGCGCGATCCGCATCATCGCGTCCACCGCACCCTTCGCATCGCGCACCCGTGCAGGATCCTCGGCCGGACCAGCGATGATGAAGTCGTTATAGAGGATCTTTCGGTAGGACCAGTCCGGATGCGCCGCCAGCGCCGCGGTCTCGCGCGCCGGCGCGTGACTGATCACGACGTCAGCGGAGCTGCCGGCGAGCATGTCGAGCGCGCGGCCGCTGCCGACGAGAACGGGACGCACGGTCCCGGACGCGTACGCGGGCAGAACCGCGTCCAACAGCCCGCTGTTGCCGACGCTCGACGTTGTCGCAAGGATGATCGGCCCGTCGTGGCGCGAACATGCCGCGGCGCACAGGAGCGCGAGCAACGCCGCGCCAACCCGACGGGTCATATGAAGCCGAATGTTCCGCGTCCTAACCATGAGCCGCCATCCACTGTGAGGATCTCGCCGGTAATGAAACCAGCACCCGGCGCAACGAGATAGGCGACGGCATCGGCGATTTCCTCCGGCTTGCCCCAACGCTTCAACGGCACCATGTCGGTGATCCGCTGCACGTCTTCCGGTGTGCGCCACAACTGCTTCGCGGCGCCCGGTGACACGATCGGTCCTGGCGCAACAGCGTTGACCCGGATCTGGTGCCTGGCCCACTCAACCGCAAGCGTCTGGGTCATCGACATCACACCTGCCTTCGCGGCCGCGGAGTGGACGGTACCGGCGCTGCCGGTCCACACGTAGTTGGCGAGTATCGACACGATGGCGCCACCGCCACCGCGCGCGATCATGTGCTGCCCCACTGCCCGTGAGCAATAGAAGCTGCCGTTGAGAACGATCCCGATCACCGCATTCCATCCGTTCGGGGAGAGCTCCTCCGCCTTGACCACGAAGTTGCCGGCCGCATTGTTTACGAGGATGTCGATGCGTCCGAAGTGGCGGATCGTCCGCTGGATCATCTCGTCGACCTGCTCGGGATTGCGGACGTCGACCTGCACCGCGAGCGGATCGAGGCCGGCGTGCCGCAACTCTGCGCTCCCCTTTTCAATGTTCTCCGAGTTGCGGCTGCCGATGACAATGCGGGCGCCGAGCTCACCGAGGCGTTTGGCGATAGCGAGCCCGAGGCCGGTGCCTCCGCCGGTGACGATGGCGACCTGGCCTTTGAGCAGATTGGGAAGGAACATGCGAACCAGAATATGACGGATGCTAAGATCTCGGGCTGGTGGCCTCCACACAACCCGAAGAATTCGCGCGGCTGTTCGAAGCCGTCCACGAAGGTGTCTACATCGGTAGCGTTTCGGCAGACGGCAGCGCCACGCTTTCCGCCAACCCTTACCTGAAATTGATGTTCGGCTACGCGCCAGAGACGCCGGTCGACGAGGTGCGGCCGTTCGATCCCGAACGCTTCGTGGACCCGCAGGCGCGCGAGTCATTCGTCGAGCGTCTCTCGCACGATCGATCGCTGACTGACTACCTGCTGCGGCTTCGTCGCGCCGACCGGACGCCGATGTGGGTCGAGATCACTGCCCATGCGCACGAGGGCGGCGATGGCATTCGTGTCGAAGCGTTGATGCGTGACGTCAGCGAACGCAAGCGCCTCGAGGACCAGGCGCGTGATCTCTATCATCAGCTGCTGCAAGCGGAAAAGCTCGCCGCGCTCGGGCAGACGATCTCGGGCGTCGCTCACGAGCTGAACAATCCGCTCGCGACCATCCTGACGTGGGCGGAGCGGCTGGCGCAGCGGCCGGCCGACGACCAGACCAAACGTGGACTGGCCGCCATCCTCGCAGAGTCGGAGCGCGCGGCGCGGATCGTCCGGAACCTCCTGACGTTCGCGCGCAAGCGCCACACCACGCGGGGAATGGTGGATGTGAACCAGGTGATCCGCGAGACGCTGGCGTTACGCGCCTACGAGCAGCGCCTGAGTAACGTGACCATCCTCGATGCCCTGTCGTCGGGTCTGCCGCAGGTGTTCGCCGATCAGCACCAGATGCAGCAGGTGCTCCTCAATCTCGTGATCAACGCCGAGCAGGCGATGATCGGCTCGAACGGACGCGGCACGTTGATCCTGCGTACCTGGCACGACCCGGAGAAGAACGCCGTCATCCTCGAGGTCAATGACGATGGACCCGGCGTGCCGGATGACGTTCAGCCGCGCATCTTCGATCCGTTCTTCACCACCAAGGAAGTCGGGAAGGGCACCGGCCTTGGCCTTACCGTCGCGTACGCGATCGTGCAGGAGCATGGCGGGCGTCTGACGGTGAAGTCACAGCCTGGCAGAGGCGCATCGTTCTTCATTGAGTTACCCGTCAGCGACACCGGGCTGGCGCAATCGCTCCCGAAACCTCCCGAGCGCACGTTTGCTCCACCCGCGTCTGCCGCCGGGTCAACGATCCTGGTCGTCGAAGACGAAGCGGCACTCGGCGCCGCGGTGGCCGAAGCGCTGGCGGATGCGGGGTTCATCGTTGACCGTGCGTCGGACGGGGTCGAGGCGCTCGAGCGGGTCGCGGCGCGAGCCTACGATGTGGTGGTGTGCGACCTGAAGATGCCGCGGCTGGACGGCCCATCGTTCTACCGGGAACTGGAAAAGCAGAATGCGCCGCTGGCACGACGCATTCTCTTCGTCACGGGGGATGTCGCCGGGACGGACGCTGAACGTTTTCTCGAGGACTCCGGCTGCAGGTGGCTCGCGAAGCCGTTCCGACTCCGCGACCTCCTGCGGTCCGCCTCGGAGATTATCGCGATGCGCTAGCGCGCGCCGATCGCGACCGCTCTACGCTGCACGCGCATCGACACCGGGCGTTCCGGCTCCGCCGGTGCGGGGGTCGGGTACTTCAGCAGGACGCCTCGCTCGCCGTCCACCTTTGCCATCCGCAGCCGACGCATGGTCTTCTGGAACTCGATGACCGGGCTGACCAGCTCCTCCGACGCGTCGTTCCCGCCGAGTGCTTTCTTCAGCCGTTGAATGGCGCGGGCATGAAGCTGTGAGACGCGCGACTCGTTGACGCCAATCTCGGCGCCGATCTCCTTCATCGTTGCCTCCCCGTAGTAATAGAGGCCGACGACCTTGCGCTCTCGCGGTGGCAGAGATGCGATCGCGGCGCGCATGCGGTCACGGACCTCGGCCTGTTCGAAGGCCTTATCCGGGGCGACGGGTTCTGAGGGCACGAGCGCTGCGGGCAACTGCGCGCCGTCAACGTTCTCGCCCGATGACAGTGGCGAGGTGGACTCGATCGTGTTGATACGGACGATGGTGCGCGACAAGCGGACTTCATCGGATCCCATGCGGGCGGCGAGATCCGCCATCGACGGCTCGGACCCAAGCTCCTTGCGCAACTGCTCGCGCGCCGCTTCGAGCTCACGACGCTGGCGGCGAACACCGCGCGGCCAGGCATCCTTTCGAAGCGCGTCGATCATCGCGCCGCGCACGCGCCGCTCGGCAAACGTTTCGAACTTGATCCCCCGTGCTTCGTCGTAGCGGCATGCGGCGTCGATGAGGCCGATCATGCCGTCCTGCACGAGATCCTTCAACTCGATCGAGTGCGGCATCGACGAGGCGACGCGCCTGGCGAGCGATTCGACGAAAGGAAGACCGTTGGCGATACGGTCGCGATGACGGGCGGCGAGTGGCTGACGCTGCATGGCTCGAATGACCTCCAGATGTTCGCGGCGAAGTGCCGCAGCGATTCGATGAAGGGCAACGGCGGTACCGCAACCCAAGCGAAAATAAAGCGAACCCATCGCGACTGGTCTGTCATCGCGCTAAGTTGTTGAATTACTGACAGTTAGAGGTTGGTAGAGAGGAAGGGGGAGTGATGCTACCGGACGTCGGCCGCTGGTTACTGGCCGGATCGTTGACTATTTACTAGCGCTTCTGTCGGAATTTTGACTCTCGGCATCCTTCAGGCGGGTCCTGATTTCGCGGGCCGTCGACATTGCCTCGAGGGCGCTCGTCACGACCAGCGACGCGCGTGCCCGCGCGGCATCCTCGGCCAGCTTTGCTTCGAGCAGCTCCGCGTTGGCGAGAATGATGCCGAGCTGGTTGTTCAGCCGGTGAAAGAGCAGTCCGAATTCCTGGTTCATGAAGCTTCTTTGCGCGTCGCGAGGGCGGCGGCGCGAGGCTCTCGCCAGAGGGTGTCGACGAAGATGCGGACGGATCCGCCCGCTGTTCTTACGTACTCGATCTTCCCGCCGGCGATCCAGTTATAGATGGTGCGCCGGCTGACGCCCACGAGCTCGCAGGCCTTCATGATCGAGATGGTCTTGCGCTCGACGATTGAAGCCGTCCGGTTTGATTCGGTGTTGGTTTGCATCGTGACCTGCCGCAATTATCGGAGCGGATTCTTCCGGCCTGTAGAGGCCGGCGATTGACCGCCGGACGCGGGGGTGTCAAAATACCGGCCTCGCCAGTAAATGACTGAAAATCAAAAACATCTGCTCATCGTTGACGATGAAGCGGGCCTCCGGGAAGCGATCGCCGAACGGCTCGGGGATCACGGTTTCATCGTCGAGCAGGCGGCGAGCGGTGAAGAAGCCCTCGAGCGGCTGGCGGTGTTCGCGTTCGATATCCTCATTACCGACCTCCGCCTTCCCGGCATCGATGGCCGGCAGGTGCTCGATGCTGCGATCGAGCGGTATCCCGAGCTGATCGCCATCGTCATCACCGGCTTCGGAACGGTGAAGGACGCCGTCGAGGCGATCAAGCAGGGGGCGTCGGATTTCATTACCAAGCCGTTTCAGTTCGACGCGCTGATGCACGTCCTGCGCTCCGCGATGGAGCAGCGGCGGCTCAAATCCGAGAACGCATACCTTCGGTCGCAGCTGGAGGAGCGATACCGGTTCGAGGGAATCATCGGACGCAGCCAGCCGATGCGCGATCTGTTTCAGCTGCTCGAAACGGTCGCCGCCACATCCAGCACGGTTCTCATCACCGGCGAAACGGGAACGGGGAAGGAGCTTGCTGCGCGCGCGCTCCACCACAACAGTCCGCGGCGCAACAACCGGTTCGTCGCACTGAATTGCAGCGCCATCCCCGAGACCTTGCTCGAAGCGGAACTGTTCGGTCACGTCCGCGGTGCATTCACCGGTGCGGTGGGAAACCGGCAGGGCCGGCTCGAACAGGCGCACAAGGGCACACTGTTTCTCGACGAAGTCGGAACGATGAGCCCGGCGCTGCAGGCCAAGCTCCTGCGCGTCCTGCAGGAGCGTGAGTTCGAGCGTGTCGGTGACTCGCACACGGTAAAGATCGATGTGCGTGTGATCGCCGCAACGCACTCGGACCTGGCGAAGATGGTGGCCGAAGGCACCTTCCGCGAAGATCTGTTCTATCGGCTCAACGTGATCCCCGTGCAGCTGCCTCCTCTGCGCGACCGGCGCGAAGACATCCCGCTGCTGGTGCAGCACTTTCTCGATCGGCTTGCGCTCGAATCCGGACGTGGTCCGGTCACGGTGTCGCAGGAGGCGATTCGCCGGCTGATGGCATATCCCTGGCCCGGCAACGTGCGGCAACTCGAGAACGCCATCGAGCGCGCGCTGGCCTTCTCGAAGGGGCGCGCGCAGCTCGACGTCGCAGATCTGTCGCCCGAACTCCAGAGCCAGGCCGCCGCGACAGACCTGTCGCAGGTATGGTTCCCCGACGAGGGCCTCGATTTCGCGCGCTACGTCGAGGGGGTGGAGCTCTCGCTCATCCGGCGGTCGCTCGAACGCACGCGTGGCAACAAGCGACAGGCTGCAAAACTGCTGAACCTGAAACGCACGACCTTGATCGAAAAATTGAAACGGCTGGAACCACCAGCCCCGAAAGCCTGAGACACCCATGCCTCCTCGCTACTCCTACTGGACCATCATCGTCGGCGGGCAGCCGACAGCTTTTCGGGCCGCCACGCCTGAGGAGTTGATGCCGACGCTGAAGCAGACGCAGGTCCGCCAGCCAGACGCGGTGATGAAGTGGTTCGCTCGCGGCAAACTGTGGGACTCGCCGGAGCAGGCGAGTGAGGCGCTTCGCGCGGAGCGATTCGGTGAAGGTGGAGAGCGTCGCGGCGCCGGCTGGCGGCCCGGTGGCGAGCACGAGGATCCACGCGCGAAGTTCAAGGTGCCTCGCGCCGTGAAGCGCGCGCGGTTCGTGGAGCGCATGAATCGCGACGACCAGGAGCCTGAGGCCGGTGAGCGGGACGACGCGGACAGGCCGCCGGCGGCGGAGCGGACGCGGAGGCCAGAAGCGGAACGGCCGTTCAAGCCCGGCGGTCCGAGACCCTTCAAACCGGCGGGTGATCGTAGTTTCCGTCCACAGTCGGATCGCCAGGGTGGGGGAGAGCGCCCGTACCGACCGAAGGGGCCAGGCGACCGCCCTTTCAAGCCCGCAGGAGATCGGCCCTTCCGCCCGAGAACCGAGGATCG
>JACDDJ010000836.1 GCA_013817065.1 Acidobacteriota bacterium | reverse complement strand
CCTTTCGCTTCGACGACACCAGCCTGGGGAACCTGGTTTTCTCCGGCTCGTACCTTCTCGTCGGCCGCGATTTCAATCGCGCCGTGGACGACTACTGCGTCCTGCTCGGTCTGCCCGCGGGCCTGGTGGAGAACGTCACGAGCGGAACCGACGCGCATCTCGTCGCGATCGATGCGGACGGTCGACTACTTGGCAGCGAAGAGGACATCGTTGATGCGAAGCGCAAGAACCGCATCAAGGACATCTATTTGCTGCGATCCCGCCTGACCGAGGCCGACCTCACCGCACTGCAGAGCGCCGGCGCCGAGGAACTCGCTACACAACTGGCCGCGCGCCAGGCGTCGGTGGCGATCAACCCAAGGCTCGCGAGTGCGATCGCCCAGGCCGACCTGATCATCTACGCGCCCGGCACACAGCACTCGAGTCTCTTTCCCTCATACCTGACGCCAGGGCTGAGCGATGCGATCGCGGCCAATCTCCAGGCGATCAAGCTGCTCGTGACGAACATCCAGGCGGACGCCGAGATCACTGGCAGCAGCGCCGTCGACATCATCGAACGCGCTGTCTACTACCTGAAGGAAAAGGGGCGCCTGGCGATACCGACGCCCTGTCTGATCACCCACTACCTCCTCAACGATCCGCAACACGCAGAGAGCGACACGCCATACGTGCCGCTCGGCCGGCTGGACTCACTCGAGGATCCGCGCCTCGTTCGTGTCGGCAACTACGAGGACGGTGTCACCGGGCGCCACGATGCCACCAAGATCCTCGGTCCGTTCGTGGATGCGTTCGTGGAGCGATGGGACGCGGTTCAGCGCGTGGCGGTCTATTTTCACGACGCCGGCAGCACCACGAAGGTGGTCCAGAGCATCCTCGAAATGGTCCGCGGCGGGATCCGCGACATGCCGGTCGAGATCACCATCTTTCATGACGGACCGGCGGCGCTCGAGGGGTCGTTCGTCGAGTCGATCGACGTTCCGGTGACGCGGCTCGAAGGAGCGCTCGCGCAGCAGGATCAGCAGCTGCGCGCCGCCCTCCAGGCGGGCGGCTTTGACTATGTCGTCCTCTTCGAATCGTCCGGCATGTACAACGGCGAAGATATCGCCAACCTCGCATCCCACCTGAGCCTCGGTCGGCTCGACGCCGTGTGGGGCAGCCGGCGGCTGTCAGTGAAGGATATCCACGCATCCTATCGTTTGAAGTACCGGCATCGAACCGTCTTCGGCGCCGTCAGCTACGTCGGATCTCACGCGCTGAGCCTTATGTATCTCGCTCTGTACGGTCGCTATGTGTCAGACACGTTGTCGGCCGCGCGCGTGGTCCGGACCGCGGATGCGCTGAGCCTGCCCTGCGCCCTGAATGACAAGCTTGTGAATCAGCATCTCCTCTCGGTGCTGCTGCGCAGAAAAGCCGAGATGTTCGAGGTGCCGGTGCAGTTCTTCTCAATGGCGCCGGATCAAGTGAAGCGGACGACGCCGCTCGAGGGACTGCGTGCGGCGACCACGGCTCTGAAGGCGCGGGTGCGCTGAGGTGGATCGGCTGTTGCTCGTTCCGGCCGCCGGACTCGGCACGCGTCTCGGCGGATCCACACCGAAGCTGCTCGTCCACGTCAATGGACGTCCGATGATCGAGCACCTGCTCACCCTATATGCCTCGCTCGCTGCGCGTGCCGTGGTCGTCGTCCATCCAACTGCCGAAGCGGCGGTGCGGGACCAGCTCGGTGGCCGGGCCGACATCGTCGTCCAGGGCGAACCCACCGGAATGCTCGACGCCATTCTGCTGGCTGCGCCGCATGTGGATCGTCATCGTCCTCGCCGCGTGCTGGTGACGTGGTGCGATCAAATCGCTATTCACCCCCGCACCCTCGGGCGCCTGGAATTCGCAACGCGCGGCCACGACGGGCCATCGCTGGCGCTGCCAACATGCGTTCGACCTGACCCCTACATCCACTTTGCCCGCGACGCCGCTGGACGCATCGACCGTGTGCTGCACCGCCGCGAAGGAGATGTGATGCCCGAAGCCGGCGAGTCCGACGCCGGCGTATTCGATCTCTCGTTCCGCGCATATCGCGAACTGCTGCCGGC
>JACDDJ010000835.1 GCA_013817065.1 Acidobacteriota bacterium | reverse complement strand
GCGCGGAACACCTGTTGACTGCTGGCGACGAGCCCGGCCGACATGACGAGCATCACGAGCAACGAAACCGTACGACGCATGAGGGTCTCCCGTCTGGTCAGAACACCTTGAAGGCCGAGACGCGAATGACGTGCGTGCCGCGTCCGCCGTCGGCATCCACTCCTCTGAATCCGTATCCCCACTCTACTGACGTCAGCAATCCAAACGGCGCCGGTATTTCGAGCGCGGCGCCGATACCGGTGTAGTTCCGGTAGTCGGTGCCGAAGCCGCGATCACGGACGTACGCGGTGTCGACGAAGCCGTCCAGCCTTGCAAAAGTCGTGATCGGCCAGGCGACGGCGCCGCGAAGGACGGCGCCACGGTCATACCGGATCAGGGCAGATGGATACCCGCGTAACCGATTGTCGAAGGTACCGAACGAGTACCGGCTGAAACGGTCGAGCCGCGTGCCGGCCATCACAGCGCCTTCCACCCGCGCGACTGCTCTTGCAGCCAGCGGCATCGATCGCGAGAGACTGGCGCCGTAGCGATGCAACATCCTGTGTGCAGGATCGTAGTCGCCAGCGCGGCCCCACGGCTCCCATCCTGTTCGTCGCGCCGGATTCCACCACAGCGATCCCGCCCACCCGGCGCGCTGGCCGTCGATCCCAACCCTCGCCCCATGCAGCACCTGGTCCGCCGGGACGCTGAACTCCGGAGACGTTTCCGGCGCCGCCTGGAGGCGAGTGTAGTCCAGTTCGTATCCCAGGCGGATCGAGACGCGTGGGGTGAGTGGACGAAGCAGCCACACCGACACGTGCGCCGGACGTTGACGAATATTTTCCTCGTAGATCTCGGTGCCACCGCGGAAGGATCGATCGTTGTACGACGTCGCAATGCCGAACGCCCGGCCGGCAAGCTGCCAGCGCGAGCCACCGACCGAGGGCGTCGAGAAGGCCGCTTGCGCATAGCTGCCGCCGAAGAACGCGTTCAGTTGTGTGCCGGTGCCGAACAGGTCGAAGTTGACGTAACTCAAGCCGGCAAACGGCAGCGGCACGCTGATGTTCGGATCGATGATCACACCCGCGGCAAGCGTTCGGACGCTGGAGGCGCGCGGCGCAAGCTCGGGGACAATCTCAATCGGCGGTCCCTCCCCTGACGGCTTCGGTGGGTCGCGCTTCAAGTAGCGATAGCCGGCGGCTGTATCGCGAAGCATCACGGAACGTGAAGCGTAGGCCGCCTGGAGGCGCGCGGCAAAGTTCGGCGGGTTCACCTCCTGGGCGGTGATCCGCAGCAGTCGATGGATCGGGGTGCGATGCCCCGGCCCTTCGTAAATCTGGCGGACATCGGATTGCTGGAGCAGCCAGACCCCGGGAGACGCTTCGCGGAAGTCGTCCACCTGCTCGGAGGCGACGATCGCACCACGCAGGCGCGTCTGTGTGGCGGCCACGCGCACCATCGCGAAGCTGTCGACCGCGATCCAGGCGCGTCCGCTGAACAGTGACGCGCTCTGGTCGATCGGCGTGAATGCGACGACGTAGCAACGCACACCGTCTCGGGTCTCCTCGCCGTCCAATCGATAGCGGTAGAGATCCGATAGCGTGATCGCCAGCGGTGGCGAGACGACGCGCTCGGGTTCGATGATCGGAAGACGCGGTACGCCGGCGCCGCGGAACTCGATGCCGTTCACGCGGACGGACCGCTGTTCGAGCTCAGTGCGGTCCGGCGCAGTGTAGATGACCGTCTCGGACTCGATCGTCACCGGTGCCGGAAAGCCAGGCGCCTCGAAGGTCAGCGTCATGGTCCCGCTCGCGATGGTGTGCGTGACTCGCCCCGACTGCCGGCGCGTAAAGGCCTGGTGCCGGGCAGTGATCTCGTCCACCGTCAGCCGCCGGGCGGCGCGAACCTCGACATCCTCGTTGAATCCCTCGGCCGGTGCAGTGGCGGCCTTCGCCAGTTGCGTCAGCAGGTTCTGCGCCGCTACGACATCGTTCGGCGCGTGCATCACCCAGATCTCCGTCCCGCCACGTCGCGTCGCTTCCAGCGCGGCGGTCACGTCCGTCGTCGGCAACAGCTTCCAGCCTCGCGGGAACGCGGGCAGGCCAGAAG
>JACDDJ010000209.1 GCA_013817065.1 Acidobacteriota bacterium | reverse complement strand
GTCCCGAATAACCGATACGCGACATAATCCGCGGGCGGCGGGACACTAGATGGCCGCACCCGATAAGACACCCGCCCGGATCTCCGGGATGTTCGACTCGATCGCCCCTCGATACGACCTGCTCAATCGCGTCCTGAGCGCCGGCCTCGATCAGAAGTGGCGGCGCCGCGCTGTGCGTGAGTTGCAACTCGGGCGCGCACCTCAGGTCCTCGATCTCTGCACGGGGACAGCGGATCTTGCGCTTGCCGCGACCGAGCAGCACGCCGATGCGTCGGTGATCGGCGTGGACTTCTCCGGTGCGATGTTACGACTCGCTCTGGGAAAGGTCCGCGAGGCGAAACTTGACTCGCGCATCAGACTGGTCCGCGGCGATGCGACGAGGATCCCAGTCGCCGACGCCTCTTGCGACGCCGCCACCATCGGGTTCGGCATCCGCAACGTGGCGGAGCCGACGCGCGCGCTGGACGAGCTGGCGCGTGTGCTTCGCCCTGGAGCCCGTCTCGCTATCCTCGAGTTCGGCCAGCCTCGGATTCCTGGAATCCGCACGCTGTACGCCTGGTACTTTCGCTACCTGTTGCCTGCCGTTGGCAAGATGGTCTCTCGTCATCAGAGCGCCTACTCGTACCTCCCGGCGTCCGTCGGCACGTTCCCTCCGCCTGCTGAGTTCGCAAGAACGATCGAAAGTCACGGTTTTGTCTCAGTCAGGGCGGTCCCGCTGACCTTCGGCATCGTCTACTTGTACGTAGCCACACGATTGTCGTAGTTCTTCCGAGGCCAGACCGTTGGTCCGGGCTGTTATACTTGTAACTCCTTCATGTACTTCGACTTCTGGGATAACCGGCCCGATACGCCGCGTATGAGCAGTCCGCTCACGCCGCGGGAAAAGGGGATGGCGGCGGTGGTCGTGCACCTGCTGTTCATCATCCTGGTGCTCGTGTGGCCGGAGCTCCCGTGGGTGAAGGAGGCCGAAGCGCGGCGCCTCAAGGAGCTCGAGGCGCGCCAGGTGGTCGAGCAGCAGGATAATCCCCGGTTCGTGTTCATGGAGCCGAAGGTCGAGATGAAGGTCTCGCCGCCGCAACGTGCCGAGTTGTCGGACCTCGATCGTCGGGCAGCCGCGAAAGAGCGCGCGGTGGACCCGAAGAACGCGCTTCCGTTCGCGCGCGGAAACACAACCGAGAAGGTCGACTCGGACAACGTCGGTCCACGAGAGCGCCCGGAACCGGCCGCCGCTCCGACGGGTGGTGCGAACGGCGAAGCGCCGCGCGAAGTCCTGCCGCCGCTTCCCGATGCGAACAACGGCATGGTCCTGAAGCCGGAAACAGCGAAGCCGCAGATGCGCGGCCCTTCGACCGGGATCCTCGCTGACGCCATCCGGAACGTTCAGAAGTACGCCGGGCAGGAGACCTTCAACAACCAGCAGGGCGGTGCGCCCGACGCGAACTTCCCGTCCATCCAGTTCGATGCGAAGGGCGTCGAGTTCGGCCCGTGGCTGCGGCGATTCATTGCCCAGATTCGCCGCAACTGGTTCGTCCCCTACGCGGCAATGACGATGAGGGGGCACGTGGTGGTGACGTTCAACGTTCATAAGGATGGACGCATCACCGATTTGACCGTCCTCAAGCCGTCGTCCGTCAATGCCTTTACGAACTCGGCGTTCAACGCGCTGGCGGCATCCAATCCGACGCTCGCGCTACCGCCGGAGTATCCCGACGATAGGGCGTTCTTCACGGTCACGTTCTACTTCAACGAAACGCCGGACCGATGACACTGCCGACGAGATCGCAGCAGGCCGGACTGCTGATCATCCTCGCCGTCCTCACCGTGCTCGCCTTCTATCGCGCGCTCTGACGGTGGAGCGTCCGGCTCTCATCGCGATCGTCGGTCCTACCGCTACCGGCAAAAGCGCTCTCGGCATTGCGCTCGCGCAGCACTTCAATGGGGAAGTCGTCGCCTGCGATTCCACCGCCGTGTACCGGATGTTCGACATCGGTACCGACAAGGTTCCTCTCGCCGAGCAGCGCGGCATACCGCATCACCTGGTCGATGTCGCTGACCCCACTCAGGAGTACTCGGCGGCACACTACGCGCGTGATGCAGCGACGGTGATTCGCGACATCACGGCGCGGGGCAAGCAACCGATCCTGGTCGGCGGCACCGGACTCTATTACCGCTCCCTGACGCGCGGATTTTTCCCGGGCCCGACCCGTGATGAGGCGATGCGCGCGAGGCTGGAGCGGATTGCCGCGTGCCGTGGTTCGGAGCGGTTGCACCGGCTACTGGCACGCGTTGACCCCGACTCTGCGGTCCGGATCTCGGCGCGC
Source organism: Acidobacteriota bacterium (assembly GCA_013817065.1). Lineage (GTDB taxonomy): Bacteria > Acidobacteriota > Vicinamibacteria > Vicinamibacterales > 2-12-FULL-66-21 > JACDCA01. Next base: position 5,150 of record JACDDJ010000209.1, on the reverse strand, counting down.
GATCGGAAGCGGCTGATCCGTGCGCTGGAGGTTTACTACCTCACGGGTCGTACGTTGACATCACACTTTACCGACACGCGCTCACCACTGGACGACTACCGGGTCGTGACGTTCGCGCTGCAGATTCCGCCGGAGGCCACGGCGGAGCGCGTGGCGCGGAGAGTGGACGCGCAGTTCGAACAGGGGCTGCTCGACGAGATCCGCGGCATCCTCTCGGCCGGTGTGCCGCCCGAAGCGCATCCATTCACCGGCCTGGTCTACCGCCAGGCGCTCGAGCATCTGCGGGGCGTGCGCGATGAGGCGGCAACACGAGAGCTCATCGTGCGAGAGAACCGCCAATACTCGCGGCGGCAGTTGATTTGGTTCAGGAAAGAGCCTAACCTACAGTGGATTCACGCGGCAGGCGAACGCGCGGAGACTTTCGAGGACGTCGCCCGAGCCCTGACGTTGTTGGAGATTCGCCCCGATGCCTCAGTCCCGTGACCCTCGTCCGTCCTCGCAGCCGAACATCCAGGACGTCTTCCTCAACTTCGCGCGCCGCGAAAAGCTCCCGGTCCAGATTCGCCTCATGGACGGCAGCGACTTCGAAGGACGCGTCAAGAACTTCGACCGCTTCGCCGTCATTGTGGAGCACACCGGCGCCGATCACATGATCTTCAAGCATGCGATCGCCAGCATCCGCTCACCCCGTCCGATCAGCAACTATTTCTCCACCCACGAAAACTGATTGGCCGCCACGCTCCCTGACCGCGTCATCCTGATCGTTCTCGACAGCGTCGGTGTGGGAGAGCTGCCCGATGCCGCCTCGTACGCCGACGAAGGCAGCAATACCGTCGGCAACGTCGCCCGGGTTGTGCCGTTGCGAATCCCCGGGCTTCGATCGCTCGGTCTCGATCGCATCGTTGACATCGGCGAACGATCGTCTGCTGAGCCGATCGGTGCCTACGGACGGATGGCTGAACGCTCGCCCGGGAAGGACTCCGTGACGGGGCACTGGGAGATCGCCGGTCTCGTGCTCGAGCGTCCGTTCCCCACATTCCCGAATGGTTTCCCGGCCGACGTCATCGTGGAGTTCGAACGTCGGATCGGTCGCGGGAGCCTGGCGAACACTGTCGCGTCCGGCACCGCGATCATCGAGCAGCTCGGTGACGAGCACGTCAAGACCGGCAAGCCGATCGTCTATACCTCTGCCGACAGCGTGTTCCAGATCGCGGCGCACGAAGACGTCGTCCCGGTCGAGGAGCTCTACCGCTGGTGTGAAGCCGCCTTCGACATCGTCGGCAAGGGGATCGGCGTCGCCCGTGTGATCGCGCGTCCGTTCTGCGGCGAGAGCGGGGCCTACAAGCGGACGTCGAATCGGCGCGACTTCGCACTCACGCCGTTTGCGCCCACGCTTCTCGACGTGCTCAAAGATGCCGGGCACCCGGTCGTCGCCGTCGGCAAGATCGAAGACCTGTTTGCCGGCCGCGGCATCACCGAGGCGGTGCATACGGCGGGTGACGATGAGGGGATGGACGAGATTGCGGTGGCGATGGAGAAAGCCGTGTCCGGTCTGATCTTCGCGAACCTGGTGGACTTCGACACACGGTTCGGCCACAGGAACCTGGTCGCGGGGTATGCGGAGAATCTCGAGAAGTTCGACCTCAGGCTCGTCCACCTGTTGCCCGCCCTCCGAGAGAACGATCTGCTGGTCGTGACGGCGGATCACGGCAACGATCCGACGACGCCGAGCACCGATCATTCCCGAGAGTACGTGCCGCTGATGGTAGCGGGGGCGCGCGTGAAGAAGGGGGTCGACCTCGGCACCCGCCAGACCTTCGCGGACCTGGGGCAAACGATCGCCGACCTGTTCGGTGCCAAGCTGGCAAACGGCACCAGTTTCCTGGCCGATATTCTGGATCCGAAGTGAAGTCTTGAGGAACGTCCAGCCGCGATGATGATTCGAGAGCAGTTGGAGCAGAGAGAGCGCGAGATCCTGGCGCCGGAAGCGGCCAGGAGCGGTGACACCAGGGGACGGCTTCGCGCTGAGGACGAGGATCCCATTCGGCCCGCCTTTCAGCGCGATCGGGATCGCATCATTCACTGCAAGGCATTCCGCCGCCTCAAGCACAAGACCCAGGTATTCTTTGCACCGACCGGCGATCACTACCGGACCCGCCTCACCCACACGCTCGAGGTGTCGCAAATCGCGCGCAGCATCGCCAAGGTCCTGCGTCTGAACGAAGAGCTCACGGAAGCCATTGCCCTCGGTCATGATCTTGGCCACACGCCGTTCGGTCATGCGGGGGAGCGCGTCATCAACGACCTGATTCCCGGCGGCTTCAACCACTACGAGCAGAGCCTCCGCATCGTCGACGTCCTCGAGCATGAGGGGGCCGGCCTCAACCTGACCTTCGAGGTTCGCGACGGGATTGCACGGCACTCGAAGGGAAAGAGCGGCATGCCGGTTGGCGCGTCCCCGGAGCATCGCTCGAGCACGATCGAAGGGCAGATCGCGCGCGTCGCCGACATCATCGCTTACGTCAATCACGATATCGACGATGCCGTGCGCGCCGGGTTGCTGCGGGAAGAGGATCTGCCGAAGGAGCGGGTGACCGTCCTTGGCCGCTCGTCATCCGAGCGCATCGGCCGGATGGTGACCGACGTCGTCCATCAGACCATCGACGGTGGGATGACCGAGATCCGCATGAGCGAGCCGATTCTCGAGGCGACCGTCGGGCTGCGCAGCTTCCTGTTCGAGAGCGTCTACGAGAACGATGTGGCGACCGCGGAGTTCAAGAAGGCAGGCGGGATCCTCGGCGGGCTGTGGGAGAAGGTGAAGGAGCAGCCCGCCGGCTTCCTGGATCCGGCGACGATCGAAAAGGAAGGCATCGACGTTGCGGTGAAGGATTTTCTCGCCGGTATGACGGACCGCTACGCCGTTAATCTCTATGAGCGGCTGTTTATACCGAAGCCCTGGGTTTCCATCAGGCAAGAGTAGGGGCGCTTCGCCCGCCTACTGCTGGTGGAACTTCCAACTCCCAACTTCCAACTCCCAAAGAAACTCTCAACTTCCAACGCTCAAGCCGTACGCAACAAGCTAAATTGCATTGGGTAAGTTTGCAATGCAAACTGGTCTGCGGTAGGATCCCACGCATGGACGACGCGCGGCTGCGAGTTTTTCATCACGGAGCGTGGGCCGTCGTGCGCGGAGGCGCGGCGTCGCGTGGAGGAGGCGGTGTCTGTTGATGCGAGAGCATGAACGGCTCGCCCGGATCGCGCTCGTGACCCGCAGGTTCAGTGACCTGCAGGGCCTCAGGACGGCGTCGCTGGGAGCGGCATGGTGATATCGGTTGTCGCGTGGACGATGGCGCCAAGCGACTTCTCGGATCCACTGACCCAGATCCTGATCCCGGCGCAGAGTGCGATGTTCGGCCTGACAATCGGGTTGAACGGCTATTACGGTCGCTGTTTCGGACGCGTGCCGGTGACCGCTCGACGCTTACACAGCCCGGGCCACCTGGTGCTGCCGGTTGCGATCGCATCCGGCGCATTGATCGACATCGGGCTCAGAGGCTCCGGCCTGCCGAGTCTCCTCGCGCTGGCGCTCGCGGCGTCGCACCTGCGGATCGCCGTGCGGGATTGGCCGGTGCGCAAGTACTACCTGCTCGGAACCCTCGCCGCTTCGGTCAGCTCGATCCACTTCATGTTCGTGCCAGAGCCGCGAGTGGTCGATTGGGCGGTGTGGTTCCTGATTCTCATCCCTGCCGCAATGTTGATCGAGGGGCTCCTCGACGCACGACTCGCGCGTTCCAACGGCGAACGCTTCATCGGAGAAACGCATGCCGCTGCCTGGTGAGCGCCTCCTGCGGATTGCTTTCGTCACGACTCGCTATGCCGAGCTCCAGGGACTCAAGCTTGTCATCCTGGGCGCTGGCGTCCTGGCCAGCGTGGTCACGTGGGGGCTGCTATCCGAGGACCTCAATCCCTTCCAGCTGATGAACATGTCGATTGGCTTGTTCTTTATCGTAAGCGTATGGGCAAACGGGTACTACGCGCGCTGGTTCGGCAGCGTACCTCTGGTGCCAGCCCCTCGCTTTGCATTCTTTTATGCGGTTAACAATGACGCAACCCAGAGCTCCGTTGCAGTAGGCAAGCCGGAGAGCGTTGGGGCCTGGGTGATGTACATCGCGCTGATCATCGAAGTGTTGAAGGGGATGATCTACCCGGGTGGTGTGAGCCCGACTGCCGCGGCTCTGGCCGGCTATTCCGCATGGGTGCTGGTCGAGGACGGGCGATACCGTTCGCATTACGTGCTCGGTCTGGCGGCGGGTGTGCTGGGTATCAGTCTGACCTGGGCAATCCCCTCAAGCTTTCGCCTGCCGGGTCCGCTGCCAACCGCCTTCGCGCTGCCATACCTGCAGACGTACGGGATCCTCGGCGTAGCCCTGATTGCATTGGGTCTCCTGGATCACCGGCTGTTAGTGACCGCGATGCCTGGGACCGCGTCTGGCACTCGTCGATCCAGTGCCCCTGATCGAGGGATAAGTCGATTTCGAGCGGTGGGTGCGGCCGGCTCACTGACCGTTATCGTGTTCTACATCGCGTTCGCCGGGTGGCCGAGAAACGGCATGTTCGTCTACTGGGCGTTGATGCTGGGATGGATGGCGCTGCTCATTGGTGCCCAGCAGCTCGACCTGAGGAGAATGAGGGCCGAACAGCGCGGTGCCCCGGTGAAGGTCGAGATTGACGAGCTGCCGGCCCGGCGTGCGTTGCCGCCGTTCGATGTCGTCGGGCACCTGATTTTGCCGGTGGCGATCGCGTGCGGTGCGCTGGCCGATCTGAGTCTGCGCGGTTCCGGTGTCCCCAGCCTGCTCGCCGTCGGTCTCGCCGCGTCACATCTGTGGATCGCATTGCGGGACTGGACCACTCGCAAGTACTACCTCCTCGGGACCGTCGCCGCTTCGATCAGTGCGATTCACTCGCTCGGTTCCAAACCCGTTCTCGATTGGACTGTGTGGTTCATCATCCTCGTCTCCGCCGCGATGCTCGTCGAAGGTCTACTCGATCAGAGGGTAGTGTCTTGAGTTTGGTGGAAAAGTAAAAACGCGTCATCATCCGGCGCAGTTTCACGGACTGATGCGCCCGCTTGGCGGCGGGTGCCGGAGGAT
>JACDDJ010000834.1 GCA_013817065.1 Acidobacteriota bacterium | reverse complement strand
CATCCTCGCGGCGCTCGCATTCCCGCCGGGTGTCCACGCACAGACCGACGCCGGTGCCCTCCGCATCCTCGTCACCGACCAGACCGAGGGAGTCGTGCCCGGCGCGACGGTGGACGTCACCAACATCGCGACCGGCTTCACACAGTCGGGCGTGACCGACACCGGCGGCCACAGTCAGTTCGCGCCGCTCCCGCGCGGCATCTACAGCGTGCGCGTGACCCTGGCGGGCTTTCAGACCATCGAGGTCAGCAACGTGCGCGTGGACGTCAACGAGCGGCGCTTCGTGCCGGTGACGCTGGCGGTCGCCTCGGCCAGCGAGATGGTCGAGGTGGTGTCGCGCACGGCGGTGATCCAGACCGAGGAAGGCTCGCTCGGTCAGGTCATCAAAGGCGAGGTGGCGGTCGAGCTGCCGCTCGCCGGCCGGCGCTACACGGAGCTCGCGCTGCTCGTGCCAGGGACGGCGGCGAGCACGATGACCCTCGAGACGCGCGGGCCCGGCTGGTTCGTGTCCAACGGCAACTACCACACCCAGAACAACTTCATTCTCGACGGCTTCGACAACAACCAGGGGACGCAGAACGGGCAGTCGCTGTCCGCCCAGGTCGTGCAGCCGTCGCCCGACGCCATCGGCGAGTTCAAGGTGCAGACCAACAGCTTCTCCGCCGAATTCGGCCGCTCGGCCGGCGCCGTCGTGAACGTGTCGCTCAAGTCGGGGACCAACGCGACCCGCGGGTCGGCGTTCTATTACAACCGCGACAAGGCGCTCGCGGCGACGTCGTGGCGGGCCAACCTGATCGGCGCCGACAAGGAAGATCTCAAATGGCATCAAGGCGGGGCGACAATGGGCGGCCCGCTCGCGCGCAATCGCGCTTTTTACTTCACCTCGTACGAAGGCTTCCGCCGCAACTTCTCGAACACCTTCCTCGTGAACGTGCCGACCGAGGCGCAGCGCAACGGCGTCTTCGCCACCACGGTGCGCGACCCGCGCACGGGGCTGCCGTTCCCGAACAACACGATTCCGCGCGACCGCTGGGATCCGCTCGGCGCGAAACTGCTCGCGCTCTACCCGTCGCCCAACCTGCCGGGGCGCGGCGCCGCCGGCGGGCGCGTCATCGAAAACTACGGCGTGCAGCGCCCAGGAGACGAAGGCACCCACAAGCTGGACCTCCGCACCGATTACTCGCTGAGCGGTGCCGACCGCGTGATGGCGCGCTACAGCTTCCTCCAGCAGGACATCTACCGGGACGCCATCTTCGAGGGTCTGGGCGACGGCGTCGGCAACCAGGGCGAGCAGTTCAACCGCAACCAGAGCGCCGGTTTCAGCTGGACGCGGATCATCGGCACCAGGATGGTCAACGAGGCGCGCGTCGGCTACAACCGGACCCACTCGCGCTTCGCGCATGCCACGGCCAACGAACAAACCGGGAGCGAGTTCGGGTTCGTCGGCCTGCCCGACTTCATGAACACGACCGGCGGCCTGCCGCTCATCTCCCCGAGCAACTACAACGCGCTCGGCACGCGCAACTTCCGCCCGCAGTACCAGAACCCCCAGCACTGGCAGTTCCTGAACACCTTGACGATGGCGTACGGGGCGCACGCGGTGCGCTCGGGCGTTGAAGTCCGCATCAAGAACAACGAACTCGTCGACATCGTCCGCCGGACGCCTGCCTACAACTTCACGGGGCAGGTGGCGGGCGAGAGCATCGCCGACCTGCTGCTCGGCGTACCGCGCCAGCTGACGGCGACCACGCTGCCGGTGATCGACTGGGCACAGCAGGCATATGCGGCGTTCATCCAGGACGACTGGAAGGTCCGTCCCAATCTGACGCTGAACCTCGGGCTGCGCTACGAGTACACGACGCCGTTTTACGGCTCCGGCGAGAATACCAACGTCAACTTCGACTTCGCCAGCGGCCAGCTCGTGTTTCCGTCGAGCGGCGACAAATACCTGATGGACCCCGATCGCAACAACCTTGCGCCGCGTCTTGGCTTTGCCTGGCAGGCGACGCCCGAGCGCCTCGTCGTGCGCGGCGGGTTCGGCGTGTTCTACTCCATGGAAGACATGCGCGGCAGCGAGGGCATCATCGCGCTCAAC
>JACDDJ010000208.1 GCA_013817065.1 Acidobacteriota bacterium | reverse complement strand
CAGGACGGTGCATGCCTGGGCCTATCGCGTCCGCGGCGAGGGGCACGACGCGCCGGCGTTCCTCGGCGTCGCAACGTATGGCGGTCATCGTCCCGACGTCGGCGCGATTTTCGGCGATCGGTTCGCCGGTGCAGGGTTCGACCTGGTGACCTCGGGCCTCGGCCCCGGGACCTACGACGTGGCAGTGTTTGCCTGGAGCACCGCGGTCAACGACTTCGTGCACGCGAAGGTGGTGCGGGTCACGGTGCGCTAACGCGCACGGTGACGCAACTTCCAATCTCCAACCTCCAACTACCAATCAACTCAACCCAGGCTCCAACTCCCAGGATTCCGACACCCGCACGTTTGGAGGTTGGATGTTGGCGGTTTGGTAGTTGCCCGAAGGGCTTGCTAGCATGATGCACCAATGCATCTCTCCGTAACGGCGACGCGGCTCGACGGTGTCGTGTTGATTCACCCGCGCGTCTTCCCCGACGCGCGGGGCTTTTTCCTCGAGACGTGGAACGCGCGCGACTTTGCTGCCGCCGGCCTTCGAGGCACCTTCGTTCAGGACTCCCACTCGCGTTCGACGCGCGGCGTGCTGCGCGGATTGCACTACCAGGACAGCAGTGCGCCGCTCGGCAAGCTGGTACGCTGCACCGTCGGCAGCATCTTCGACGTGGCGGTCGACTTGCGCGCCGGATCACCGACGTTTGGCGGCTGGACGGCGGCCGAGTTGAGTGCCGACAACAAGCTGCAGATCTATATCCCCCCCGGCTTTGCGCACGGATTCCAGGCGATCAGCGAGATCGTCGAAGTCCAGTACAAGCAGACCGGCTACTACACGCCTGCGGCCGAGGGAACGATCGCGTGGAACGATCCGGATGTCGGTGTGGCATGGCCCGTGGCTGATCCGATCCTCTCGGGGCGCGACCAGCAGGGAACCAGCTTCAAGGATTACGCGCAGCAGCCGATCTTCGAATACGCCCGATGAGAGTGGGATTTGACGCGCGGGCACTGGTGTCGCCGGCTGCGGGCGTCCGCCGCTACGCTCGCGAGTTGTTTGGCGCCATGGCGACCCTGGACGGGGTGGAGGTCCTCGCGGCCGGCGCATCGCCCGGTGCTGATCTCCCCGCCGGCGTGTCTGGCAAGGCTGCGTCCGCAAGCCTGCCCACCAATCTCGGCTGGATGGTCAGCGGACTACCGCGGGCGGCGCGCGCCGCGGGGCTGGACGTGTTTCACGCGCCGTCCTACACGGCGCCTTTTGGCGGTCCTCGACCGCTCGTCCTCACGATCCACGACATCAGCTACGAACGCCATCCCGAGTGGTACCCGTACCGCCGCGATCCTGTCCGTCGCGCGTTTTATCGGTGGAGTGCAGGGACGGCAGATCGCATCATCACGGATTCGGAATTCTCGAAGCAGGAGATTGCTGCCGGTTACGGTCTGGACCCCGATCGCATCGCCGTTGTTCCGCTGGCGGCCGGACCGGCCTTCACACCGGCGGATGCCGGAAGGGCGAACGCCTCACCGTACCTGCTGCACGTCGGTGATCTTCATCCGCGGCGCAACCTGGCGGTTGCGGTCCGGGCGCTGAAGCGAGTGCGGGCCAGGCGACCGGACCTCCGGGGCCTCCGCCTCGTGCTGGCTGGCGTTGACCGCGGCGCCGGCGCGGCCCTGATCGGCAACTCGTCGCCTCAGGACGCGCGGATGATCGAGCTTGCCGGGAACGTCAGCGAGGACGCGCTCCTGCAGCTGTATCGCGGCGCCCACGGCCTCGTCTATCCATCGTTGTATGAAGGCTTCGGACTGCCACTTCTCGAGGCGATGGCGTGCGGCACGCCGGTGATTGCATCAATGGCGTCGTCGATTCCCGAGGTCACCGGTGACGCCGCAGTGCTGCTGGATCCGAATGACGATGCCGGTTGGGCCGAGGCGATCGAGTCGCTGTCTGACCCCGCGGTGGCAGAACACCGGCGCGCGATGGGCCTTCGGCGCGCCGCGGAGTTCACCTGGCGCCGCGCCGCGGAGGCGACGGTGGATGTCTATCGCCTCGCGCTCGGTGAACAGCGATGAGTCGGCCGCAGATCTCCGTCATCGTCCTCAACTACAACGGGCGGCAGTGGCTCAAGCCGTGCCTTGATGCTCTCGCCGCGCAGCGCGGAGCGAGCGCATTCGAAGTGATCGTCGTGGACAACGCATCGACGGACGGCTCGGCAGATTACGTCAGAGAACACTTTCCCGGTGTGCGCGTTCATGATGCCGGTGGCAACCTTGGATTCTCGGCGGGCAACAATGTGGGGGCAGAGCAGGCGCACGGCCGCTTGCTTGTCTTCTTGAACAATGACACGAGTGCGGCGCCGGACTGGCTGCACAAGCTTACGAGTGCGCTCGATGCGCGGCCTGATTTCGGGTTCGCGACGTCACGGATCGTGTTCACCGACAACCCGGAGCGCATCGACAGTGCCGGCGACGGATATCTGTTCGCAGGGGGCGCGTTCAAGCGTGGCTATGGGCGACCGGCTGATGAATTCGCCGAACCGCGCGAAGTGTTCGGCGCCTGCGGCTGCGCGATGGTCATGAAGCGTGAGCTGTTCGAGGCGCTCGGCGGCTTCGATCCATCCTTCTTCATTTTCTACGAGGACGTCGATCTCTCGTACCGCGCCCAGCTTCTGGGGGCACGGTGCTGGTATGCCGCCGACGCGGTGGTGCGTCATGCCGGCAGCGGCACGATGGGGCACCAGAGCGTCCGCGCCGTCTTCTACGGGCAACGCAATCTCGAATGGACCTGGCTGAAGAACACGCCCGGACCGTTGCTCGCGCGTTCATTCGTGTCACATGCCGTTTATTCCGTCGCCGGTGTTGTCTACTACGCACAAGAGGGGCTGTTCTGGCCGGCACTCAAAGGCAAGCTGACGGCACTGGCAGGCGTAGGTCGGGTGCTGAGAGAGCGGCGCCGCATCCAGCGGAGGCGACACCCCGATCTGGCGCGCCTTGAACGATTGTTGACGCGGTCCTGGTGGCGTCTGAAACAGAGGGAGAAACGCGCCGCGCTGGCGCCGCCGCGGTAGCGACCGCCAGCACGGGGTCAGCGCTGCGGGTCCGGTGGGAGGATCGCCTTCAACTCGCCGACCTTCACGCCGAGAATGCGCCGGTCCTCGCTGCCTTCGATTTCCTGCGCCGGTACCCATGGCGGAGAAACGACGAAATCCAGGCGCCATGATTCGGTTCTCGGCCCGCCGGGGAGCGGCATCCTCACGATCCGCCATTCAGACCCAACCGGCACCCGATCGACGAGGCGCCCATCGACGCGGATCTCAACCTGTCGAACCGCGTTGGAACGAAGCGCGATGCCACTCAAGGGGATCTCCACCAGCCGGGCCCGCCCGTCCACGTAAAGCGTGAACTCCGGGCGGGACCACCGTGAACGTGTGCCATCGGGATCGTGGCCCCATTCGTAGAGCCCGTAGCTGACGCGCGAGAGATTGGTCTCGGCCAGCTCCTGCCTCGCGCGCAGTGGAACGGTCGCGACAAGCACGCCACCAATCACCAGTCCGACCGGCCACGACGACCACGCCAGCCTGCGCGCCGATGCGCCGGCTGCGCTTGCCGCTACGCACTCGACAGGCGCCAGCTGAAGAACCGTCGATCGGCCCACCGCCAGCCCGAGTGCGATCCAAAACACGTACGACACCTCGCGCACCATGAGCGGGTTGCTGACCATACTGGTCACGAGAAAGACGATGATGCCGCCGACCAGGCCGGCAAGACGCGCGTCGTCGCCTTCCCTGAGAGCGCGCCAGGTCACACGCGCGGCAGCGGTGAGGATCCACAGGAAGAGTGCAAGCCCGATCAGGCCGAGCTCCGACGCGAAGCGGAGAAAGTCGTTGTGCGGGTTTTTCCGTGCGGGGAACAGGGCGTGCAAGTCCGGGGATGCACGGCTGCCGGCGAGCAGGTGGAAGCGGTCGATGCCGACGCCGAACAGTGGCCGGGTTTCGATCACTCGCAATCCCGTCTTGATCAGTTCCGCCCGCACGTGCAGCGATTGACGAGCCATGACACCGGAGAGATCGCGCCCCGTCCACCACGGATAGCCGATCACCATCACCACGACCGCGAACACGCCGAACGCCACCAGGCTCCGGGCGGCCGCGGCCTTCTGCCGGATCAGCATCAGTACGAGCACGACCAGGCCGGCGAGGGCGGCCGCGATCACCGACCGGGATCCGGTGAGGTAGAGCGCGACAATCAGGGGGACACCTGCGATGACCCACGCGATGCCGCGCCGCCGGTCGGCGATGGCAAGTCCCAGTGTGGCGACCCAGCACAATCCGAAGTACGACCCCGCCGCGATGAAGTCAGGGATCTGAGGGGATATGCGCAGTCCATTCGGCGTCCCCCGCAGCGCCTCGATGGCACCGGGATTCGCGAGGTAGATCTCGGCCAGCCTCACCGCGCTCGTGACCGCGAGCACAGCGCTGCCAAGCGTGAGCATCCGGAGACCTCGTTCGAAGAACGTCGGGTCCACTCTGCACAGGGCGGCCACCACTACGTAGAGCGCGAGTCCTTCGAGAATGACGGCGCCGGAGACCACCAGCCAGAAGTCGTCGGGTTGAATGAAGTAGTTGCGGCTCAGAAATCGAAAAAGCAGCGCGACAAATTCCGACGGGTACATCAACTCGACCTGCATCACCTGCAACCACACCGCCGTTGATGTAATGGCAGCCAGGGCAAAGAGGACGACCGGGGCGGAGATCCGGTCGGTGATGGCGTCTCGGTAGGCGCCGCGGGTCGAGAGGGCTCGAACCGCGCAACCAAAAAGCGATCCGATGATGAGCAACTCGGTTACACGAAGCGTGGGCACCCCGGCCATGTGGGCCAGGATGGTGCCGAAGCCGAGCAGCGCGAATGTGATCAGGGCGGCCGCGGGGGGATGGACGACCGCGAGCGCAACGAACGCAGCAAGCAGACCGCGAACGGTCCAGTTGCTGTCGGGCGAGAGGACAACGGACAGGAGAACGACCGCGAGCAGGACGAGCAGCGCGACCCGGCCCGCTGCCGCAGCCAGGCGCCCGAGCCCATCTCGAACAGGAATCACCCTCGCCCCGTGCGCCGACCTGTTCTGGCCGCGTGAGCCATCAGGCCGAGGCCTTGACGCCGATGACCGCGTAATCCATGAAAGTGAAGATGCGCGCGTTGAGCTTCTCGACGTTGGCGTTGAACGCTTCGACCAGCTCGCCCGCAGCAGCGTCCGCGCCGGCCGGCAAGGCGATCGGCTGCAGCCTGTCCTGCTGCGGCACAGGGGACCGGAATTCAATCGACGCGCGTGTGAATCCGCTGGCGGTGACGAGATACTTCAGCGTCTCGGGATGCAACGGCCAGCGGTGGGTGATGTCGCGGATGTAGCTTTCGAAGAACGCCGTCCAGCACGCCGGATTGAGCGTCTCGAGCACCAGCGTGCCGCCTGGTTGCAGCTTGGCGAATGAGAGATCGAGCAGGCGCAGCAGGTAGGAGGGCTCGAGGTGTTCAACCACCTGCGCGGCGAAGAGGCCGCCGAGCGAATCGTCCGGCAGTGTCTCGAGATACGCGACCGCGTCAGCTTCGGTGACGTTGAGACCACGCGCGCGACAGAGTTCCGCCATCTCGTGATTGAGATCGATTCCGCGCGCCGGAATGCCGTGTGCGTTCAGCAGGTCGATGAACTCGCCGCGGCCGCAACCGATGTCCAACACATCGCCGCGGCTGTCGGTGAAGAACGGGAGATAGGATTGCTGGCGCTCGCGGATGACCGACTGCGATCCACGGAACTGGTCCTCGAAGCCCACGTACTTGTAAGCGTCCAGCGCAGGTGAGAAGGGAACTGACGGTGAGGGTGCAGGGACTGACGTGGAGGGTGCGGGAGCTGACGCTGAACGTGCTGGAGCTGACGATGAGGGTGCGGCGTGGCGCTTCAGAGCCGCAATCGCAAGCTGCGCAACGCCGAGCATGCCGCGCAGATCTTCGTGGGCAGCGGTGAGGGCGGTCGTGCGCGCCTCGTATCGATGTTCCCGGGCGGCGAGCGACTCACGGTACTTCGCATTGCCTTCGGCGAGATCGCTCAGCGCCGCGTTGAGCACGAGCGCGCCGCCCCCGGCGTCGCGGTCCCGCGTGTCGACGTAGGCGGTAAACTGCTGAAAGTAGACCATCAGCCGCGCATGGAAACCGTTGAGCGCGTCGATCTGCGCGCGCAGCGCCACCGTAATTTCGAGGTCGCGTCGGTGTGCCGCCCGCTGCGCCTCGGCCGCTCTGTTGACGTGGTCGACGAGGACCGAGTTGAAGGTGAGCTGCCGTTGGAGATAGGGCGCGATCGTCCGCCAGATCACACCTGCGAACTTGCCCTTCAAGCCGCCCGTCGAAGGTGGCGCCGGCAGGATGTTCCAGACGTCGTTCAACGTTGCCAGCTGGTGCTCGTCGATCGCCGCCTGAGGGTCGGGGAGCCCCGTATGAGACGGCACCGCGACATCGAGCGCCGTCAGGGCCTCGTTGTAGCGACGGTCCGCCTCGTCCCGTTCGTCCTCGAGACGCCTGAGCGTTGCGTCGAGGGGCTCACTCATGTTCTGCCGATGAGGCCTTCGACCGGGCTGCTCGGCACCGCGAACTCGCGGCGTGCGATGCGTCCCGCCAGATAGGCCATCCGGCCGGCCTCGACCGCCAGCTTCATCGCCGCCGCCATGGCGACAGGGTCCTGCGCCAGCGCGATCGCGCTGTTCATGAGCACGCCGTCCGCCCCCAGCTCCATCGCGATCGCCGCGTCGGACGCGGTGCCCACCCCGGCGTCAACGATGACGGGCACGTGCGACTGCGCCTTGATGATGCGGATGTTGTTGGGATTCTGGATTCCGAGGCCGGATCCAATCGGCGCGCCGAGCGGCATGACGGCCGCGGCGCCCGCTTCCTCGAGCTTGCGGCAGATCACCGGATCATCGTTGGTGTAGGGCAGCACGATGAACCCCTCACCTACGAGCACGCGGGTCGCTTCGAGCAGCGCGACGTTGTCGGGGAAGAGCGTCTGCTCGTCGCCGATCACTTCGAGCTTGACCCAGTTCGAGAGACCGACCTCGCGCCCGAGTCGTGCCGTACGGATCGCCTCGTCGGCCGTGTAGCACCCGGCGGTGTTCGGCAGCATGAAAATCTGCGATGCGTCGATGTGGTCGAGCAGCGATTCCTTGCTGCGATCCGTGATGTTCACACGGCGCACCGCAACCGTGACCATCTCGGTGCCCGACGCGCGATGCGCATCCGCCATGACGGCATGCGAGGGGTACTTACCGGTGCCGACAATGAGCCGGGAGCGGAACGTACGGCCGGCGATTACGAGTGGATCAGACATACGGCGGGGTTGACTCAACTTCCAACTACCAACTACCAACTACCAACTACCAACTACCAACCTACCCTCCGCCGACGAAGTTCACGACCTCGACCTCGTCACCGTCCTGGAGCATCGTGGAGTGATAGGCGTCGCGCTTGATGACGA
>JACDDJ010000005.1 GCA_013817065.1 Acidobacteriota bacterium | reverse complement strand
GCACACGCGAGGTTTTCGCTGCAGTTGAGAGGCATCGTAGTTTGGCCAAATGACCAACTTGGTCCAGCGCCTCTGCAACTGTTTATCTTCCTTGACCGTTTCACCGCCAATTTGTTACTTTTGCCCGCCGGAGCACGCTCTTCGGCAGGAGGCAGACAGGCTTGGCGAAACAGCAGCGAGGGGCTTCCTCTCGCTCGGTAAAAAAGAAGGCAACGGCCCGAAAGGGTCCGGCACCGCGGTCGTCCCGTGGCCCAGCCACAAAGGTCAAAGGCCGTCCCGCGCCGAAGCCTGCGGCTCGTCGGGCCGCCGCCGCGCCCAAGCCAGTCAAGCTGCTCAAGGCGACGAAGCCCGCCGCCAAGACGCAGACGGCACCGGTTCAGCCGGCAGCGCCAACGCCACCTGCTGCCGCACCAAGAAAGCCGGGATTCTACGAAGCCGTCGCCATTTACGAGCGCGGTGTGCAGGCGCTTCAGCGTCACGACTACGCCTCGGGTGCCGAGCTGTTCCGCAGCGTTATCGATAAATACCCCGAGGAGCGCGAGCTCGTCGAACGGGCACGTGTATTCGTGCGTGTCTCGGAGCGCGAGATGGCCCGGCAGGAACCTCCGCCCGAGAACACGGCTCGAGATTCTGTCTACGCGGCCACGGTTGCGCTCAACGCGGGCGATCACGCCGGGGCGCTATCGCACCTCCAGAATGCCATCTCGGTGGACGACGAGGACGATCACGCCCACTACATCATGGCGGCGGCCCTGAGCCTGCGCGGCCGGAGCGAAGAGGCGATCCGCCACCTTCAGCGCGCCATTGGCCTCAATCCCGCGAACCGCTCGCAGGCACGTCAGGATCCGGATCTCGACAGCATTCGCCAGCTGCCCGGGTTCCGCATGGCGCTCGAGACCCCCCCGGCGCAACGCCGCAAGGCGGTGGCGGCCAGGCGCCGCTAGGGCTCCCGCACCCCGGGCGGACCCCCACCCGGCGCGACCGCGCGCTAGACTTGGGGTCATGTCCGACACGCACATCGTCATCCTCGCGGCCGGTAAGGGCACGAGGATGAAGTCCACGCTGCCCAAGGTCCTTCATAAGGCAGGTGAACTCCCTCTTCTGGAACATGTTTTCCGGACCGCCGGCGCGCTGGATCCGGTTTCCACCACCGTGATCGTCGGCCACCAGGCCGACGTCGTTCAGCAGTCCACCCCGAAACGGCTGGGTCTGAGCTTTGCAGTGCAAGAGCCGCAACTGGGTACCGGCCATGCACTGCTGCAGGCCGAGCCCTTTCTGTCCGGCCGGCAGGGCACCGTTGTGTTGCTGTCCGGGGACGTTCCGCTGTTGCGCCCGGACACACTGAAGGCGCTGGTGCGGACGCATTCGGAGCGGAAAGCCGCCGCGACGGTGCTTACGGCGGCGGTCGCTGATCCGGATGGCTATGGGCGGATCATTCGCGACGATTCGGGCGCGATCTGCGCCATTGTGGAACACAGGGATGCCACGCTCAACCAGAGGCGTGTTGCCGAGATCAACAGCGGAATCTACGCCTTCGATCTGAACGGGCTGTTCGAGGCGTTGAAGACAATCGGATCGACGAACGCGCAGGGCGAGTACTACCTGCCCGACCTGGTCACCATCTACCGCGGGCGCGGACTGGTGGTCGAAACCGTCGTGGCGCCGGACTCGCGGGAAATACTCGGCGTCAACAGCCGCAGGGAGCTGGCAGAGGTGGGCGCAATTTTGAAGAGGACGCGAAACGAAGCGCTCATGGAATCAGGGGTCACGATTGTCGACCCGGCGTCGGCGTTCATCGGGCCGGACGTGACGATCGGCGCCGATACGATCCTCCATCCCGGCGTCTACCTCGAGGGTCGCACGTCGATCGGGTCGGGCTGCGTCATCAACTCGGGTGTCCGCATCATCGACTCGCAGATCGAGGACGGTGTCGTGATCAACAACTTCTGCGTGATCTGCGACTCCCACGTGTCGCGCGGCGCCAGGCTCGGCCCCTTCGCTCACATCCGGCCGCAGTCCAACGTCGGAGAAGACGCACACGTCGGCAACTTCGTCGAGTTGAAGAAGACGACGCTCGGACGAGGATCGAAGGCGAACCATTTGTCCTACCTGGGCGATGCGACGATCGGCGAGAAGGTCAACATCGGCGCCGGCACGATCACGTGTAACTACGACGGCGTCCATAAGCACCCGACCGTCATCGAGGACGGCGCGTTCATTGGCAGCGACTCGCAGTTGATTGCCCCGGTCCGGATCGGCGAAGGCGCGTATGTTGCCGCCGGTTCGTCGATTACCGAGGACGTCGCCGCGGGCTCGCTCGCCATCGCGCGCGGCAAGCAGACCAACAAACCGGGCTGGGTGGCCCGCAACAAGAAGACTCGCTGATCAGGGGAAACATCGCATGTGCGGAATCATTGGATACGTCGGTCAGAAGCAGGTGCTCCCGATCCTTATCGAGGGGTTGCGGCGGCTCGAATACCGCGGCTATGACTCGGCCGGCGTCGCCGTCCTGCGCAACGGCCAGATCGAACTGCGGCGCAGCGCCGGCAAGCTGGCCCGGCTCGAGGAGGTCATCGCCACGCAGCCGCTCGACGGCGACTACGGGATCGGCCATACGCGGTGGGCGACGCATGGCCGTCCGACCGAAGAGAACGCACACCCGCACGTCGACTGCACCGGGCGCGTCGTGGTGGTTCACAACGGCATCATCGAGAACTATCTCGACCTGAAGCAGCAGCTTCAGAAGGAAGGCCACACCTTCGTCACCGAGACCGACACCGAGATCGTCGCGCACCTGATCGAGCGCGAGATGAAGGACGATGGTCTGGAGAACGCGACGAGACGCGCGCTGCTCTACATGCGCGGGCTGTTTGCGCTGGTGCTGATGTCGGCTGACGACCCGAACAAGATCGTGACCGTGCGCAACGGTCCGCCCATCGTGGTTGGTCTCGGGGAGGGCGAGTTCTTCGTCGCATCCGACATCCCCGCCATTCTCAGTCACACGCGCGATGTGGTGTTCCTCGGCGACGAGGAGATGGCGATCATCACGCCGTCAGGCGTCGAGTTCACCGACTACGCCGGCCGCGCCGTGTCGAACAAGAGCACCCGGGTTGCGTGGGATCCGGTCATGGCCGAGAAGGCCGGTTACAAACACTTCATGCTCAAGGAGATCTTTGAGCAGCCGATGGCGATCAAGGAGACCGTCCTTGGACGCGCCTCGGTCGAATCCGGCAAGGTCTTTCTGCACGAAATCAAGATCCCGGACGAGGTCCTGCGCGAGACCGAACGGGTTGTGATCCTTGCCTGCGGGACCTCCTGGCATTCCGCCCTGGTCGCCAAGTTCATGATCGAGTCGATCGCACGGATCCCGGTCGATGTCGACTACGGATCCGAGTATCGCTATCGCGATCCGATCGTCTCGAAGAACACGCTTGCGGTCGTCATCACGCAGTCCGGCGAGACGGCGGATACGCTCGCCGCCCTTCGCGAGGCCAAGAAGAAGGGTGCCCGCAGCATCTCGATCTGCAACGTCGTCGGCAGCATGGCGACGCGTGAGACGGAAGGCACCGTCTACACGCATGCAGGGCCCGAGATCGGGGTGGCGTCAACGAAGGCATTCACCTCGCAGCTCGTTGCGCTGCACCTGCTGGCGCTCTACCTCGGGCAGATTCGTGGCACGCTCAGCCCCGAGCAGGCGCGTCCGCATATCGAAGGGCTGACGCAGCTGCCGATGCTGCTCGAGCAGGTGCTCAAGTGTGAGCCGCAGACGGAGGAGATTGCGAAGCGGTTCCACCAGCGCAGTGACTTCCTGTTCCTCGGCCGCGGCATCAACTACCCGATCGCTCTCGAGGGCGCCCTCAAGCTGAAGGAAATCTCTTACATCCACGCCGAGGGCTACCCCGCTGGCGAGATGAAGCACGGACCGATCGCGTTGATCGACGAGCAGATGCCGATCGTCACGATCGCGCCGGACGATCACGTGTTCGAGAAGATGATCGGAAATATCCAGGAAGCCAAGGCCCGGGGCGGTTCGGTGATCATCCTCACCGGCGAGAACCAGCATGGGATCAAGGACATCCTGGACCCGGCAACCGATTTCCTGCTCACGATCCCGGACGCGCACCCGCTGATTACGCCGGTCCTGATGGTGGTGCCGCTCCAGTTGCTCTCGTACCACATCGCCGTCCGCCGCGGGTGCGACGTCGACCAGCCGCGGAACCTCGCCAAGAGCGTGACCGTCGAGTAGCCGTTTCCTGCCGCTGCCGCAGGGCCGCATCGCCGCGCTCGAGCCGACGCTCCGGCGGCGCTGCGGGAGGTCCTTTATACTGGAGCTTCCCTCCATGGACTTCCTGAGCAAGCTCAACCCGGAACAACGCGAGGCTGTGCTCTATCGGGATGGTCCTCTCCTCATCCTTGCGGGTGCGGGCTCCGGTAAGACGCGCGTCATCACCTTCCGCATCGCTCACCTGATCGGCGAGGGGCACGCGAAGCCCGATGAGGTTCTCGCCGTCACCTTCACGAACAAAGCGTCCCAGGAGATGCGTGAGCGTGTCGAGGGATTGATCGGCACCGAGGCGCAGGGGGTGTGGCTGTCTACTTTCCACGCGCTGTGCGCCCGATTACTCAGGCGTGAGGCGCCGAAGATCGGGCTCAGTCGTGACTTCGTGATTTACGACTCGTCCGACCAGGTATCGGTCGTCAAGCAGGCGCTGAAAGAGCTGAACATTGATGACAAGTTCGTGCCGCCGCGCATGGCGCTCTCGCGGATCAGCCACGCGAAGAATCGCATGGACGGTCCCGATTCGCTGCGGGGCACCTACGATGTCCGCGGCGAGCACGTCGCGAAGGTCTACGAAAAGTACATCCTCGCGCTCAAGGACGCGAATGCACTGGACTTCGATGACCTGCTGCTGAAGACGGTGGAGCTGTTCGAAACCTCGGAACAGGTGCGGAACTTCTACTCCCACAAGTTCCGCTTCGTGATGGTCGACGAGTACCAGGACACCAACCGTCCGCAGTATCTGCTGATCCGCCGGCTGGCGGAGGCGCACCGAAACCTTGCGGTCGTTGGCGACCCTGACCAGTCGATCTACAAGTGGCGCGGCGCCGATCTCAAAAACATCCTCGACTTCGAGAGCGACTTCCCGGAAGCAAAGATCGTCCGCCTCGAGCAGAACTACCGCTCGACGCAGGTGATCCTCGACGCCGCGACTGCCGTCATCCGCCAGAACCGGAATCGCAAGGACAAGAAGCTCTGGACCGATCGCAAGGGCGGCGCGAAGATCGTCTGCTTCCGCGGGAATGACGAGCTCGAAGAGGCGGATTTCATTACCCGTTCGATCAAGGCGCACCGGCAGGAAGACGTCCGGTCGCTGATGGCCGTCCTCTATCGGACCAATCACCAGTCCCGCGCCATTGAAGACTCGCTGATGCGCGAGTCCATCCCCTACAAGATCATCGGCGGCGTTCGCTTCTACGAACGCAAGGAGATCAAGGACTCGCTGGCCTACCTGAAGCTGATTATCAATCCGCACGACGATGTCAGCCTGCGCCGGGTGATCAATGTGCCGGCGCGCGGGATCGGCAAGGGCGTGATGGATTCGCTGCAGGCGATCGATCCGGAGGCCGTCATCGCCGACGCGCCCCCGCTGCTTGCCGCCGGACTGCAGGAGATCAGCTCGGCGCGCTCGCTGTGGGCCAAGGCGATGTATGCGATCGACGATGCAAAGCTGACGTCCCGAGCGACGACGGCGCTTCGCACCTTCCGCGACATTATCGTCGGTCTCGCGAATGCGGCGCGCACGGATTCGGTGTCGATCGTCATGGGCAAGATGCTCAACGACACCGCATACCTCCAGGCGCTGCGAGACGAGAACACCGAAGAGGCCAACGACCGCATCGAGAACTTGATGGAACTGGTCTCCGCGGCGCGCGACTACGAGTCGCACGATCCCGAGGCTTCGATCGGCGGCTTCGTCGATCGACTGTCGCTGCTGTCCGAGACGGACGAGGAGTCCGGAAATCGCGAGGCTCGCGTCTGGCTGATGACCATGCACGCGGCCAAAGGCCTCGAGTTCCCACTGGTGATCATCGCGGGAATGGAAGAGGGGCTGTTCCCGCATTCGCGGTCCGCCGAGGACGAAGACGAACTCGAAGAGGAGCGGCGGCTCTGCTACGTGGGACTGACGCGGGCGGAGCGGAAGCTGATTCTGACCAGCGCGGCGCGGCGCCGTGTGTTCGGTGAGTATCAAGCGACCGAACCGTCCCGCTTCCTCGACGAAATTCCGCCCGAGCTGATCGAGAAGATCGCACCGACCGTCAGCTCGCACTACCAGAGCTCGTACGGTCACCAGCACTACGAGTTCCGCACGAATCCGTATGGACGTGGCGGCAAGGGGCGGGGTGGCCCAGGCGGCGCGCCTGGCGGACGAACGCGCGAGGAGCAGCCGACCTACTCGTATGAGAGCGAGGACCAGTCGGCCACAGGACTGCGGCCAGGCACGCGCGTCCGGCACGCGCAGTTCGGAGTCGGGAACGTCATTGCTGTCGAAGAGCACACCGACGACTTCAAGGTCACGGTCCGTTTCAATACCGTCGGTGTGAAGAAGCTGCTGGCGAAGTTCGCAAAGCTCGAACTCGTCTAAGGAGGCTTCGCCTCCTAACTTCCAAGTCCCAACTGCCAACGCCCAATAGTTGGATTTTGGTAGTTGGATGTTGGTAGTTAGCTCGGCTCCGAAGGAGGCGTTTCGCTCTCCCCTTCGTACTTCTCGGCGAGCTTCGCGACCGCGACGACCATGTCGCCCTCTTCCATCTCGATCAGGCGAACGCCCTGCGTCGCTCGGCCGATCGAGCGGATGTCGCCGGCGCGCATGCGCAGGATCATCCCGTACTGACTGATCAGCATCACCTGGTCGTCGTCATTGACGAACTGGATCCCTACGACCTTGCCGTTGCGGTCGGACGTCTGGATGTTGATGATGCCGTAGCCGCCGCGGGATGTGATGCGGTACTCGTCGAGCGCGGTGCGCTTGCCGTAACCGTTCTGCGCGACCGTCAGGACGGTTCCGCCGGGGCGGACGACTTCCATCCCGACGACCTCGTCACCGTCGCGGAGCGTGATTCCGCGGACGCCGTAGGCAGTGCGGCCCATCGAGCGGACGTTGGTCTCTTCGAAGCGGATCGCCATGCCGTCGCGCGTGCCGATGACGATCTGTTCCTTGCCGTCCGACAGCTCCACCGCTATGACCGCGTCGTCGTCGTCCACGCCCATCGCGATGATGCCGCCTGCGCGCGGATTGCTGTACTCGGTCAGGTCGGTCTTCTTGACAACCCCCTTGCGGGTGCCCATGACGACAAACTGCTGCTCGTCCTCGGACGGGAACTCCTTGACGGCCAGGAGCGCCGCGATCTTCTCGCCTTCCTGCATCGACACGAGGTTGGCGATCGCCTTGCCCTTGCCGCCGGCGCCAGCGTCCGGGATCTCGTGGACCTTGAGCCAGTAGGCGCGGCCGCGGTCCGTGAAGATCATGATGTAGGCGTGCGTCGAGGCGATGAAGAGGTGGCTGACGAAATCCTCTTCGCGGGTGCGCATGCCGATGCGCCCCTTGCCGCCGCGGCGCTGCATGCGGTAGGTGGTGATCGCCGTCCGCTTGATGTAGCCGGTGTTGGTAACGGTGATGGCGACGTCTTCGTCGGCGATCAGATCTTCGACGCGGAACTCGCCGCTGTCTTCGATGAAGGTTGTACGGCGCTCGTCAGAGAACTTGTCGCGGACGGCAGTCAGCTCGCCCATCACGACGCCCATCAGCAGCGCGTCACTCGAGAGGATCGCGCGAAGACGTTCGATGGTCTTCATCAGCTCCGCGAGCTCGTCGAGGATCTTCTGGCGCTCGAGGCCGGTCAGGCGCTGCAGCTGCATGTCGAGGATCGCCTGCGACTGAAGCAACGAGAGCTGGAACTGCGTCATCAGCCCTTCGCGGGCTTCGGCCGGATTCTTCGATCCGCGAATCAGCTTGATCACGGCGTCGAGGTGGTCGAGCGCGATCCTCAGGCCTTCGAGGATGTGTGCCCTCGATTCAGCTTTGCGCAGCTCGAACTCGGTCCTC
This sequence comes from Acidobacteriota bacterium, assembly GCA_013817065.1. Taxonomy (GTDB): domain Bacteria; phylum Acidobacteriota; class Vicinamibacteria; order Vicinamibacterales; family 2-12-FULL-66-21; genus JACDCA01. The sequence continues at coordinate 13,621 of JACDDJ010000005.1, read as the reverse complement.
CGGCGGACGACTTCGCGGCGGAACTCGATGAAGTGCTCGATGATGTCGACAAGCGGCAGCACGCGCGGACGGCCACCAACGATCGCCAGCATGATGATGCCGAAGGTCGTCTGCAACTGCGTGTGCTTGTAGAGATTGTTGAGGATGACCTCCGGGACCTCGCCTCGCTTCAACTCGATGACGATCCGCATGCCGTCACGGTCTGATTCGTCGCGGAGGTCGGAGATCCCTTCGATCGTTTTCTCGCGGACGAGATCGGCGATGTTCTCGAGCAGGCGCTTCTTATTGACCTGGAAAGGGATCTCGGTGATGACGATCGAAATCCTGTCGCCCTTCTTTGATTCCTCGGTCGTCGCCTTGGCGCGGACGGTGATGGATCCGCGGCCGGTCGTGTAGGCGTTGAAGATACCCTGGCGGCCGATGATGGATCCACCAGTGGGAAAGTCCGGTCCGGGGATGGCCTTGAGGACGGCGCGCAGCTTCGATTCGCGCGACTGATCGATCGTGCCCGCGTCTGTCCGCTTTGTGCGCAATTCGATCAGCGCGATGACGCCGTCGATGACTTCCCGCATGTTGTGCGGCGGAATGTTGGTCGCCATGCCGACCGCGATACCGGTCGAGCCGTTGACCAGCAGGTTCGGATAGGTCGTCGGCAGGACGGTGGGCTCTTCAGTCGTCTCGTCGAAATTCGGGACAAAGTCGACAGTCTCTTTGTCGAGATCGCCCATCATCTCTTCGGCGAGCTTCTCGAGACGCGCTTCGGTGTATCGATACGCAGCCGGCGGATCGCCGTCTACCGAGCCGAAGTTCCCCTGGCCGTCGACCAGGAGGTAGCGCATGTTGAAGTCCTGGGCGAGGCGAACGAGCGTGTCATACGCCGGCGCGTCGCCGTGGGGGTGATAGTTGCCGATGACTTCGCCGATCACCTTCGCGCACTTGCGGTACGGACGATTGGATGCCAGCCCCATCTGCCGCATCGCGTAGAGCACGCGGCGGTGGGCCGGCTTCAAGCCGTCCCGTACGTCGGGCAGCGCTCGCCCGATGATTACGCTCATCGCGTAATCCATGTACGAGCGCTTCATCTCGTCTTCGATGTTGACGGGGAACTTCTGCAGCGAAATGTCGGTCATGCGCGGTTAGATGTCGAGGTTCTTCACGTCGAGCGCGTTGTCTTCGATGAACTTGCGCCGCGGTTCGACCTGGTCGCCCATCAGGGTGGTGAACATCAGGTCGGCTTCCATGTGATCTTCGGCGCGGACCTGCGCGAGCGTGCGGGTCGCCGGGTCCATCGTGGTCTCCCACAGGGTATTGGGGTTCATCTCACCGAGGCCCTTGTAGCGATTGATCGCGACGCCCCTCTTGCCGGCGGCGGTGAAGAACTCGACGAGCTCGTCGAGCGACTCCACCTGCACCTCGGCGTCGCCACGGGCAGCTTTCGCCGCAGGCGCCGGCGTGCCGGCAGCCGCTTCGGCGATCAACTGGTCCGCCATAGCCTTTGATTCGGCCGCGAGCTTCGTGGCTTCATCGATCGGTGCACCACCAATCTTTGTCTCGTCGGCTGACGCACTGATGGCTTCGTCTGCGGCCTCTTCCGGCTGGGCGGATGCCAGTGTCTTGACGATCATCGGGCCGCGAATGCCCTTGACATCCTGGTAGCTCGACGCCAGCGTTCGAAACTCGCCCGTCGTCACGAAATCCTGGTCGATGCGGTGCTGCCTCGGGTAGCCGGTGCTGCGGTCCTCAATCACCAGGGCGAACGCCTGGTGCTCTTCGTCTTCCTCGACGGTGACCGTCCGGGTGTCGATGGTCAGCGAGGACGCCAGCGCGCCGATGCGCTCCCGGTCCGAGAAGAACGCCTTATCCTTCGCCTCGCCGTCGAGCAGCGCCAGGACGACGTCGCGAGACGGCCCGCGGCGCTCGACGATCTGCAGGAACTTGCGGAACGCGATCAGCTTCTCGAGCCGCTGCTCGAGTTCCGCACCGGTCATCTCGGTGCCGTCCGGCAGCACGACAACGCGAGAGTCGACGGCGCGTTTGATCAGCCACGTTTCGAGGGCTCGCTCGTCGCGGATGAACACCTCGGTCTTGCCGCGCTTGGCGCGGAACAGCGGTGGCTGCGCGATGTAGATGTACCCACGCTCGACGAGCGCACGCATCTGCCGGTAGAAGAACGTCAGGAGCAGCGTCCGGATATGCGATCCGTCGACGTCTGCGTCCGTCATGATGATGATCCGGTGATACCGGGTCTTGTCGGCGTTGAAGTCGTCCAGGCCGATGCCGCACCCCAGCGCCGCGATCATCGTCTTGATCTCGTCGCTGCCGAGCATGCGGTCGAACCGCGCCTTCTCGACGTTCAGGATTTTGCCCTTGATCGGCAGGATTGCCTGAAAGCGCCGGTCGCGCCCCTGCTTGGCCGACCCACCGGCCGATTCACCTTCGACGATGTAGATCTCGCTCTGGGCGGGATCACGTTCCTGGCAGTCCGCGAGCTTGCCGGGGAGAGAACTGTTGTCGAGTGCGCCCTTGCGCCTGACCAGGTCGCGGGCCTTGCGGGCCGCTTCCCTGGCCCGAGCCGCGTCTACGGCCTTGGCGATGACCTTCTTGGCGACATTCGGGTTCTCTTCCAGGTAAGCGCCAAGCCTGTCGTTGACGATCGCCTCGACGATCCCCTTGACCTCGGTGTTGCCAAGCTTGGTCTTGGTCTGACCCTCGAACTGTGGACGCGGGATCTTGACGCTGATGACGGCGATCAGCCCCTCGCGGATGTCGTCACCGCCGATGTTGGCGTCCTTCAAATCCTTCGCGAGGCCGTTCTTCCCGACGTAGTAGTTGATCGTGCGCGTCAACGCGGAGCGGAAGCCCGAGAGGTGTGTGCCGCCTTCATGCGTGTTGATGTTGTTGGCGAAGGTGTAGACCGTCTCGGCGTAGCTGTCGTTCCACTGCAGCGCGATCTCGACGTCGATGCCGTCCTTGTCGCCGTGCATGTAGATCGGCTTGTCATTGACGACCGATTTGTTCTGATTCAGATACTGGACGAACGAGTTGATCCCGCCTTCGTACAGGAACCTGTGGCTCTTGCCGTCGCGTTCATCCTGGATGGTGATGGTGACGCCGCCGTTCAGGAACGCCAGCTCGCGCAGCCGCTGCGCCAGCGTGTCGAAGCTGTACTCGGTGGTCTCGAAGATCTGCCCATCCGGCTTGAAGGTGATCTTCGTACCGCGCTTCTTCGTCGTGCCAGTCACCACCAGGTCAGCCTGGGGGGCGCCGCGCTCGTACTTCTGCTGGAAGACTTCGCCGTTGCGCCAGATCTCGAGGTCGAGCTCCGCCGACAGCGCATTCACAACCGACACACCAACACCGTGCAGTCCGCCCGAAACCTTGTAGCTGTCGTTATCGAACTTGCCGCCCGCGTGCAGGACCGTCAGCACGACTTCCGCGGCCGACCGTCCGCTCGAGTGCTGGTCGGTGGGAATGCCGCGGCCGTTGTCGACGACCGTCACCGAGTTGTCGATGTGCAGCGTCACGTTGATCTGGTCGCAGTGGCCGGCGAGGGCCTCGTCGATGGAGTTGTCGACAATCTCGTAGACGAGATGGTGCAGCCCGGCCGCACCGGTCGAGCCGATGTACATGGCGGGGCGCTTCCGGACCGCCTCAAGACCTTCAAGAACCTTGATCTTGTCGGCGCCGTAGTCACCGGACCCGTTGCCATTGCTGGAGTCCACCGCGCCATGCTCTGCCGGAACCAGATGGTCAACGGGCTGCACTGAGCCCTGCCTGGTGGCTGCCTGCTGTTCGCCGTTATGGGATTCGAATTGAGACATTCGGAGTTGGTCAGACCCTCATTGGCATAATCACGTAGGTGTAGTCGTAGCCCTCGGCGCCCACCGGCTTCATCACCGCCTGGCTCATCTCGTCCTTGAATTCGAGCCCGACCGAGTCGGTTTCAACAACGGAGAGAAAGTCGAGGACGTATTGCGCGTTGAAGCAGATCGTCACCGGCGGACCGTCGTACTCGACAACGATGAGCTCCTTGGCTTCGCCGAACTCGGGGCTGCTCGAGGCGATCTCGACCTTGCCCTTATCGATCTGGAACTTCACCGCGCGCGAGCGTTCGTTCGACAGCAGCGCGACGCGCTTGACGGCGCTCGTCAGGCGATCCCTATCAAACTCGATCCGTTTGTCGTTGCTCTTCGGGATGACGCGTTCGAAGGCGGGGAACTGGCCGTCGATCATCCGCGAGATCAGCAACCGGCCCGCAATGTCGAAGAACAGGTGGTTCTCACCCCGCTCGTAACGGATGTCGCCGTCGCCTTCAGAGAGAAGCTTGCTGAGCTCGAGCAGCGTCTTCCGAGGCAGAATGACGCGCTCTTCTTCGCTGCCCTTCCCTTTCCCTTTGGCCTTCTCTCGCGGCACGGTGATCAACGCCAGGCGGTGACCGTCAGTCGCTACCAGGCTCATCGAATCTGCCGCCTGAATGAACAGGGCCCCGTTGAGAAAGTAGCGCGTGTCTTCACCGGTAATCGCAAACTGCGTCTTCGCGACCATGTGCTTCAGCACATCGCGCGGCAGAGTCGCGGTGTATTCGCCAGTGCCCTCGGGCAGAGTCGGAAAATCTTCGCGCGGCAGTGTCTGCATCCGCGAGTCGAACCGGTCCGCCGCTACCTTCACGCCGTTCTTGTTCTCTTCGATCCGGATGTCGGTATCGGGAAGAGCCTTGATGATTTCGTAGAGCTTCTTGGCGGGCAGCGTCAGCGATCCGGATTTCGTGACCGACGCAGGGCACCGGCTGCGCAAGCCGACCTCCAGGTCAGTCGCGAGCAGTTTTACCTCTTCACCATTGGCGTCGATGAGCACGTTGGCCAGGATCGGGATCGTGTTCTTGCGTTCGACAATGCCCTGGAACAACTGCAGTTCGCGTAACAGATCGGCCTTGCGTACGACCAATTCCATAAGTGCTGAGCCTCGCGGGAGCAAGCGCCGGAGGCGCGCTTATCCCTTCTTGTAAAGAGGAGAAATAGAGAACAAAGAATTATAACAAGAAAGAGGCTCTGTGGAAATCAGAATATCTGCCTCTTAGTCCTTGCTGATGTGTGATTTAGCCTGTGCACCCGGCTTCGGTACTGCGGCGCATAAATCGGCGGATGAATGGCGGAAAACCAGGAGGCTCAGCCGGCGCACAGACGACCCGGAGGCCGGCCCGGAGTGGGCTGTGGAAAACTGCCGGACCATGCGCATTTTCCCTAGCGCAGCGATTCAGACAGGGTGTTGAGAAGTGTGTTGAAAGCTCCGTCGCGCTTCCGGAGATCTTCGATCTTGCGGACAGAGTGGATCACGGTCGAGTGGTGCTTTCCGCCGAAGCTCCTGCCGATCTCCGGCAGGGATGCGTTCGTGAGCGACTTGCAGAGATACATCGCGATCTGTCGCGGCATCGCGACCGATTTCGAGTTGTTGCGCGACTTGAGCTCGGTGAGTTTGAGCTGGTAGTAATCGGCGACAAACTTCTGGATCACCTCGATCGTGACCGCCCGATCATCGTGCTGCAGAATGTTGCGCAGCACGTCCTGCGCGAGCGAAAGCGAGATCTCCCGCCCCGTTAGCGAGGCGTACGCCACCAGCCGGATCAGCGATCCCTCGAGCTCGCGAATGTTCGACTTGATTTTGCCGGCAATGAAGAGCGCGACGTTGTCCGGCAGACCGACGCCTTCCGCTTCGGCCTTTCGCTTGAGGATCGCCACTTTCGTCTCGAGATCCGGTGGCTGAATATCGGCGATGAGCCCCCACTCGAACCGCGAGCGCAGCCGCTCTTCGAGCTGAGGAATTTCGTGCGGCGGACAGTCGCTGCTGATAATGATCTGCTTCTGCGAGTCGTACAGCGCGTTGAAGGTATGAAAGAACTCGGTCTGGGTGCCTTCCTTGCCGGCCAGGAACTGGATATCGTCCACGAGCAGGATGTCGACGCTGCGGTACCGCTCACGGAAGTCGAGGATGCGGTCGTAGCGGACGGCATTGATCATCTCGTTCATGAACCGTTCGGACGAGATGTAGGTCAGCTTCAGCGTCTTGAGATGATTGAGCACGTAGTGCCCGATCGCGTGCATCAGGTGCGTCTTCCCGAGCCCCACGCCGCCGTAGATGAACAGGGGGTTGTAGGAGCGCGACGGCGCCTCGGCTACCGCGCGGCAGGCCGCATGCGCGAACTGATTGGACGGACCGACGATAAAGGTATCGAACGAGTAGCGCGGCGCGAGACCCCCGACCTGGCCGTCCTCGACGGCCAGCGCAGGCTCAACAGGAGGCGCCTCGGAGATAGTCTCTGGCGGCGGGATGACGGCCGGCGCTCCGGGAGAATCATTGGTGACAAAAGCAATCGCCACACCTGTACGGTCGAGCTCGCCGAGCGCCTCTTCGATGACCGCCGAGTAGTGTTTCGTCAACCAATCCCGGAACAGGGCATTCGGGACCCGGATACGCAGACTGCCGTCCGCGTCAGCGACAAACGACGTGGGCTTGAACCACGTGTAAAAGCTGTGTCTATTGACTTTAGTCTCGATCCTGGCGAGAACGCTGTCCCAGATATTGCCCGTCATTTGCCCATGAACCGCGTCTCCGCCTGAACTTTCGCCCGATTGAGCCCTACACTTCGCCAGGGCCGCGTCAGTCCAAGCACGAAAACATCAATAAAATCGGGCATGTTTTCGGCTTTTGCCCCGCGGGCGCTGGCCCGTCTCCCGAAAACATTGGCTTTTCCACATTTTTTTCCACAACTGTGGAAAACTTCGGGGGAAGACCCTACGGACGTCGCAGGAAAATGGACTGTAACATAGGCCTGCTTCATTGACACCACTGCGGCATCGCCGTTAGTATCTAGGTTTCTCCGCGGCCTTTTAGCGCGTTACCAGGGGTTCCAGATCATGAAGCGTACTTTCCAGCCCAACCGGCGGCACCGTGCCAAGACTCACGGATTCCTGACCCGGATGGCGACCAAGAACGGCCGTCTGGTGCTCAAGCGCCGTCGCGCCAAGGGCCGTAAGCGCCTGACCGTTTCCTCGTCGTAGCGCAACGCGCGATGCCGCCGCACCCGTTTGGCAAGTCTCAACGCGTGCGCCGGCGGAGCGAGTTTCAGCAGGCCTTCACCAACGGTTACCGGGTCTCATCGCGGTATTTCACGCTGATCCTTCTTCCCGGCGCGGCGCCGCCAGCCAGGCTGGGGATCGTGGCCTCCCGCAAGCTGGGCGACGCGGTTCGCAGGAACCGGGCAAAACGACTCATCCGCGAACTGTTCCGGCACCAGGACCCCCTGGGTTCGGGGCTCGACGTTGTTGTCATCCCTCGTCGCGAACTGTTTGATGCTCCTTTCAACGATCTCGAGCGCGACTTCCGCACCGCGTGGCAGCGCGGCGTGTCACGACTCAGGCCGGTCCATGCCGATTGAGGCATCGGCTGACGAGCGTGCGCCGATGAACCTCGCGCAGCAGGGGGTCCTCCGCGCCATCCGCGGCTATCAGCTGCTTCTCTCGCCGATGTACTCTGGCGCCTGCCGGTTCGTTCCCTCGTGCTCCGCATATGCGTCCGAAGCGGTCGAACGACACGGCGTCCTCCGAGGTGGCGCCCTCGCCGTTCGCCGCCTCATGCGCTGCCATCCGTTTGGCGGTCATGGGCACGATCCAGTTCCTGTCGCGGCCGAGCGGTCCCGCACCGAGGTCCACCGCGGCACGCTCTCTGACTCGAAAACTCACTAATGGAAAAGCGCGTCCTCCTCGCCATCGTTCTGTCCTTTGTCGTGCTGTACGGCTACCAGGCAATGTTCCCGCCGCCGGAGCCGGTCAAGCCCGCACCCGCCGCACAGACGCCAGCGACCCCTCAGGGCGTCACCGCAGGATCGAGCCAGGGGGCGGCGGCTCCAGGCGCCTCCGCCGATGCCACCCCGCTCGAACAGGTCTCTTCAGCAACCCCGGTCGTCGGCGACACCGCCGAGCGTGATGTGACCTTCGAAAACGGGTCGGTGCGGGCGGTCTTCTCGACACGCGGCGGCGCGATCAGGAGCTGGCGGTTGAAGAAGTATCTGAACGCCGCGAACGAGCCGCTGGAGCTCGTGCCGCAGGACGCTCCGTCGGGCCTGCCGAAGCCCTTCACGCTGTCGGTGCAGGATGCCGCGGTATCAAAGACGCTCGCGCAGGCACTCTACCGGCCGAGTGCTACGAGCGTCGAGGCGTCCAGCGCACCACAGACGCTCACCTTCGACTACCAGGACGCATCGGGCCTGGCGGTGAAGAAGGAGTTCTCGTTTCATCCTGACTCGCCATACGTGGTGCATTTTTCGGCGAGCGTCACGCGCGGCGCCGAGTCACTCGTGCCGACGATCCACTGGGGTCCGGCGGTTGGAACGAACCTCGAGGTGAATACGAGCGGCTACAACGCACCGCCGCAACCCATCTACTACACCGACGGTGACGTCGAGCGCATTGCCGCGACGTCGGTTCCCGAGATCGCGGATCAGAAGGGCACCTACGGATTCGCCGGCGTGGACGATCACTACTTCATGAGTGCGGTCGTGAATCCGACCTCGCCACTGCACCTGCAGTATCAAGTCGTTCCGATGGCGGCGAAGGATCCGGCCGAGGACCCGCCCCCGCCCTATGTTTCATGGTCGGCGACCTACCCAGGCGCGCCGAGCGGCGCCGCATTTTTCTTCGGGCCGAAGGACTTCGACGTCCTCGCCGCGATCGACCGCGACCTGGTCCGCGCCATCCACTTCGGCATGTTCTCGTGGCTGGTGGTGCCGCTGCTCCGCGCGCTGAAGTGGATCAACGTCTATGTCGGCAACTACGGCTGGTCGATCATCGCGCTGACCGCCCTGATCAACGTCATCATGTTCCCGCTGCGTCACAAGAGCGTCGTCTCGATGCGGCGCATGCAGGAGGTTCAGCCCGAGGTCAAGGCGATCCAGGCTCGCTACTCCAAACTGAAGATGACCGATCCGGCGCGTCAGAACCAGAACAAGGAGATGATGCAGCTCTATAAAGAGCGCGGCGTGAACCCGGCGAGCGGGTGCGTGCCGATGCTGCTGACGCTGCCCGTTCTGTTCGCCTTCTACGCGATGCTGTCGGTCGCGATCGAACTGCGCGGCGCACCCTTCATCGGATGGATCAAGGACCTGTCGGTCTACGATCCGCTGTTCATTACGCCGGTGCTGATGGGCATCACGCAGTTCATCCAGACGAAGATGACGCCGTCGACGGCGGACCCGACGCAACAGAAGGTCATGATGCTCATGCCGCTGATGTTCATGTTCATGTTCATCTGGGCGCCGAGCGGACTGGTGCTGTACTGGACGGTGAGCAACCTGTGGGCGATCGGCCAGCAGGCCGTCACCAACAAGATGATCGGTCCAGCCAAAGTGCACGTCGTTCGTCCGCCCGCGGAGCGGCGGGTCAAGAATGCCGGCGGCGGAAAGTCGATCGCGGCGAAGGAGCGGAAGTAGATGGAACTGAACGAACGGGTCCGCACATTCACGTCCGACACTCTCGGGTCGATGGGCCTGAACCTGGACGTCGCCGTCAACGATACGGCCGATGGTATTCGCGTCGAGATCTCCGGCGAGGGCGGTGAGGCGTTGTTGCGGCGCCGCGCCGAAGCGCTCGACGCGCTCCAGGTCATCGTCAACACCGCGTTCCGCCGCGAGTTGACTGACGATCGCTCTTTCACTGTTGACTGCCTCGATTACCGCAAAGGCAAGGACGAAGAGCTGCGGCAGATGACGCGCTTCACGATGGACCGCGTCAAGACCAATCGCGCGCAGCAGGAGATGGGTCCGCTCAATCCTTATGCGCGCCGCATCGTCCACATCACGGTGGCGGAGGATGCGGCGCTCGCATCCGAGAGCATCGGCGACGCGTTCCTGAAGACCGTCATCATCTCGCTGCGCCGGTGAGAATGGCCCCGTGTTCCAGACCGATGACACCATCGTCGCAATCGCGACGCCCGCCGGACGCGGCGGCATCGGAGTGGTGCGCGTCAGTGGACCGGACGCGCCTCGCATCGCGACGGCGCTGACCGCACGAGAGCGCTTCGAACCACGGCACGCGACCCTCGTGCGCATCGGTGCACGCGACGCGCACGACCAGGCGATCCTCACCAGCTTTCCTGCGCCCTCTTCCTACACCGGCCAGGACGTCGTCGAAATCAGCGCGCACGGCAGCCCGGTGCTGCTACACGCCATCGTCCGCGGCGCAATGGACGCAGGGGCGCGCCTCGCCGAGCCCGGCGAGTTCACCCTCCGTGCGTACCTTCACGGCCGCATGGATCTCGTCCAGGCCGAAGCTGTCCAGGATCTCGTCGCCGCGGTGACTCCGCTGCAGGCGCGAACCGCGTTCGACCAGCTCGAAGGCACGCTCACCGAGCGCATCAAGTCCATCGACGCGGCGCTCTTCGATCTCTCCGCAAGACTCGAGGCCTCGCTCGACTTCGCCGGCGAGGGTTACCACTTTGTCGAACCAGAGCGGGTAGCTGGCGAGATCGGCAGCATCATCGCGAGCATCGACGTCCTGCTCCGCGACGCGCGCGCTGGACGGCTGGTGCGCGAAGGCGCACAGGTCGTGATCGTCGGCCGTCCAAACACGGGGAAGTCGACGCTGTTCAATGCGCTTGCGGGCAGCGGTCGCGCGATCGTCACCGAGATCCCTGGCACCACGCGTGATCTGTTGACCGAGACTGTTGATATTGGCGGGATCGAGGTCACCCTGGTGGACACCGCCGGCATCCGTACCGAGCCGTCCGATGCCGTCGAGACCGAAGGCATTGCGCGCGCGCGCGCGGCCACGCAGCGAGCGGACCTCGCCGTGCTGGTCCTCGATCGTTCGCGTCCGTTGAGTGGTGACGACGAGGCGTTGCTGCAGAGCGTGGGTAAGAGTGCTCACGTCGTGGTGGCGAGTAAGGCGGATCTCCCCCCGGCGTGGAACGATCGCGCAGTGTCGGGATTACCGGTGGCCGCGACTGCCGGTGAAGGAGTGCCGCAACTGCGCGCCGCGATCGCCTCTGGCCTTGGCCTCGTGGACACCCATCGCGACACTCCGGCGATCACGAACATCCGGCACGTGGAACTCTTAGGGCGCGCGCGCGCGGCGCTGCAACGAGCGCACGATGCTGCCGCGTTAACGATGCCCGAGGAGTTCGTCTCCGCCGACGTCACGGACGCACGGGGGATGCTCGAGGAGATCACCGGTCACCGCAGCGTGGACGACACGCTGCACGCGATTTTCGACCGCTTCTGCATCGGAAAATGACATCAGCACGGATGGTGCTCTACGACGTCATCGTGGTCGGAGCTGGCCACGCCGGAGTCGAGGCGGCGTGGGCCGCGGCGAAGCTGGGTTGCTCGGTTGCCATCTGCACGCTCTCTGATAGCACTATTGGTCACATGCCCTGCAATCCAGCAGTGGGCGGAACGGCCAAGGGCCACCTGGTTCGCGAGATCGATGCGCTGGGCGGTTTGATGGGGAAGGCGATCGATGCCACCGGTATCCAGTTCAAGCTGCTCAATCGCAGTCGAGGTCCAGCGGTCTGGTCGCCGCGCGCCCAGGCCGACAAACGGATCTACAGCGCGTGGGTTTGCCATGTGCTGAAAGCCCTTCCGGGCATCGACTGGATCTTTACGCCGGCGACCCACATCCTCGCGGGCGCTGATGGTGTGGAAGGCTTGGAGCTGGCCGACGGCGGCGCGCTGACCTGTCGCTCGCTGGTGATCACCACCGGAACGTTCCTGAATGGCCTGGTCCACATCGGTCCAGAACAGCGGCCGTCGGGGCGCGCCGGTGAGCCGCCGTCCCGGGATCTGGCGGAGTCGCTGAAGGGTTTTGGATTCAAGTGGGGCCGGCTCAAGACGGGAACGCCGCCGCGCCTCGATCGCCGATCGATTGATTTCAGTCGGTTCGAGGCGGAGCACGGAGACGATCGTCCGGTCCCATTTTCATTCGAAACCGACGCTATCGACCGGCCGCAGGTCGCTTGCCATCTGCTCTACACCAACGACCGCGTCCACGAGCTCGTCCGAACGAACATCGATCAATCTCCGCTCTTCAACGGACAGATCAGCGGAATCGGTCCGCGCTACTGTCCATCCCTCGAAGACAAAGTGATGCGCTTCCCACACCGCGAGCGCCACCAGATCTTCCTCGAACCCGAGGGCCTCGACGTGGACGAGATCTACGTGAACGGCTTATCCATGAGTCTCCCGCCGGAGATCCAGAATGAACTCGTCCAGGCGCTGCCAGGGCTGGAAGACGCGGTGATGATGCGGCCCGGCTACGCGGTGGAGTACGACTTCATCCAGCCGACCGAGCTTCGTTCCTCCCTGGAGACGCATCGAGTTCCCGGGCTGTTCCTCGCCGGCCAGATCAACGGCACGTCCGGATACGAGGAAGCTGCAGCCCAGGGTCTCGTGGCGGGTGTCAACGCCGCAAGGTCCGTCCGAGGCGAGCGACGGTTCACGCTTGGCCGCGACGAGGCCTACATCGGCATTCTCGTGGACGACCTCACGACCAAGGGATGCCTGGAGCCCTATCGGATGTTCACGTCGCGGGCAGAGCACCGCCTGCTGCTTCGCACTGACAACGCGGATCTTCGGCTCACGTCTCGGGGCCGTGAGGTTGGTCTCGTCTCGGACGCGCGCTGGGAGCGGTATCTCGAGCGGCGGGGCCGCTTCGAGAGAAATGCTGAAACGATTCGGAAGACGAGCGTCACGGTGCCGAACGGTTCCAGGGTTCCAGCGGCTCGGGCCCTGAAGCAGCCCGAGGTCGCTCTCGAGCACCTCGTCGCCTCCGGTGAGTTGCCGTTCGAAACGACTCCGGCGTCGCGGATCCTGGACCTGGTGAGTACCGAGACCGAGTTCCGCTACGAGGGCTATCTCCGGCGGCAGTACGCCTCCGTTGAGCGGTTGCGGCGTCAGGAGGGTCGTCCGATCCCGGATACCTTCTCATTCGAGTCAATTCCGGGTCTCTCGCACGAGATGATTCAGCGGCTGGGGGAGGTCCGTCCCGCCACGCTGGCCCAAGCCTCCCGGATTCCTGGCGTCACTCCGGCCGCGGTGGCGGTGGTCGCTGCGTATCTAGGTCGCTCCGCGGCTCGACATCTGGGCGACCAACTCCCAACGCCCAACGCCCAAAAGCCAAGCCGCTAACCCGGCCAACTACCAAGGCCGCTCACGCGGCCAACGCCCAACTCCCAACTTCCAAGCCAGTCCCCCTTCACTGGAGTTGGAAGTTGGTACTTGGGAGTTAATTCGGGAGCGCTCAATCACGCGACCGTTCGTTATAAGCTCCCCTCGTGGCTCGCGACTTCAGGACACGACTTGCGCGTAGGGCGTCGAAGTCGGGCGTCTTTCTCGATGAAGCGCTTGCCGCCGGGCTCGTTACTTACTACGAGCTCCTCGCCCGCTGGAATCGCAAGATCAACCTCACGTCTCTCGAGGATCCCGACGAAGCAATCGATCGCCTTCTCCTGGAGCCGGTCATCGCCGCGCGTCATCTCTCCCCCGCTGTTGTGAATTTGATGGACGTCGGTTCCGGTGGTGGATCTCCTGCGCTCCCGCTCGCACTGGCGCTCGGGCCGCAGGTCCGCTTAACGA
>JACDDJ010000833.1 GCA_013817065.1 Acidobacteriota bacterium | reverse complement strand
CACCCGCCTCGATCGCGACCGTCTGCAGCAGCACGCGCAGACGGTCCAATCTCTCGAGCGCGAGCGGCGCACGCTCGAAAGCCGCGCCCGCGAGTTCAGCGCGATGCAGGAAAAGGCAGCCGTGGCGCAGCTCGCGCTCGACCGCGCAGTCGCGTCAAGATCCGCGCTGATGAAGTCGATCGACGAACGGCGCGACCTCGCGGCGCAGCTCGCCAAAGAACTCGAAGCCGCGCATCAGCGGCTCCAGGCAGCCGTGACACAACCAGGCGCCGGTCCTGTTCTGGTGCCGATTCGTCCATTCCGCGGCCAGCTGCCGTGGCCGGCAGAAGGCATTGTCGTCGGCCGCTTCGGACGCCAGCAGGTGGGACGAACGGCTGGGATCGACGTCAGCCGCAACGGGATCGAGATGTCGCTGCCGGAAGGCAGGCCCGTGACGGCCGTTCACGAAGGTGTGGTCACGTTTGCCGGGCCATTTACCGCCTACGGCAATCTCGTCATCATCGATCACGGCGGCGGGGCCGCCACTCTTTACGGCCATCTGGCTGACCCGAACGTCAATAAAGGGGACCGGGTCAGTGCCGGTACCGCGGTGGGCAGTTCGGGCCGGAACCCCGGCGGCAACCCCTCGTTGTACTTCGAGTTACGGATCGACGGTCAGCCGGTGGATCCCTTACAATGGTTGCGGAAGCAGCCCTGACGGCTGTGCTGCGGCAGACATACATATGAGCTTCAAGACGCGCGTCTCGGTCCTCCTCCTCTCGACGCCTGTGCTCGCCTTCGTCTTGATTGGCGGCTTGCTCGGCAACAATGCCGCGGCACGCACGCCGGGCGACGACAAGTTCCAGTCTCTGCGCGTGTTCGAAGATGTCGTCTCGCTGGTGATGCAGACCTACGTCGAAGAGGTCAAGGTTGGAGCCGTCATGGAGGGCGCGATGCGCGGCCTTGCCGACGGGCTCGATCCCGATAGCGCGTATTTGACCGCCGCGCAGGTGAAACAGTCGCAGACTCCCCTCCCGGCCGGTGACGTCGGTATCGAGTTGACGCGCCAGTTCTACCTGCGAGTGATTGCGGCGCGCGATGACTCGCCCGCTGCACGCGCAGGCCTCCAGACCGGCGACTACGTTCGCGCGATCGATGGCAAAGCCACCCGGGATCTCACGGTGTTCGAGGGCACGCGCCTCCTGCGTGGCGCGCCGGGATCCAAAGTGGTGCTCACGGTCATTCGCGGCAACGCCGCGGAGCCGCACGAAGTGACGCTCGTTCGCGAGAAGGTCAGCGCACCGTCGGTCACCTCGAAGGTCCTGGATGGCGGCGTCGGCTATGTCCGCGTGCCGGCGTTCAGCGCCTCTACGGCCGGCGACCTCAAACGCATTACTGGCGAGCTCGAGAAGTCGGGCGCCAAGGCACTCGTGATTGATGTTCGCCGCACGGCAGAAGGAAACATCGAGGACGGTATTGCGGCGGCGCGGCTGTTCGTCAAGTCCGGCACCCTGTCGATCCGCGCGGGACGCAACGGCGGCAACAAGGAGACCATCGAAGCGGGAGCGGCGGACGGCGCCATCACGCTTCCCGTGCAGCTGCTCGTCACGGGCGGCACGTCCGGTCCGGCGGAGCTTTTTGCCACGGCGCTGCGCGACAACAAGCGGGCGGAGCTCATCGGCGAACACACGCTGGGACGCGCGGGCCTGCAGAAGCTGGTCAAGCTGCCCGAGGGGCGCGGATTGTGGCTCACCTACGCCCAGTACTACCGCTCGGCGGCAAACCTGGAGTCGCAAGAACGCAAGCCCACGTCTTCCGCCTCGTCCACACCCGACATCGGCACCGGCAGCCGGCCCAACGCGCCCAAGATCCCGGGCGCGGAGGCGATCCACGGCAAGGGGCTGCAGCCGGACGTCCCGGTCGAGGACGCCGAGGTCACCGAATTCGGCGCGGCCCGCTCCCTCGACGATCCCATTCTGGATGCGGCGCTGGACCGGTTGCGGAAGAAGGCGGCCTGACGCGTCGCCTTCGCGCCTCGGTTCGATTGACTCAACTTCTGCCGCTCTGCTAGACTGATCGTTCGGTAAGGCCAGTGTTTTCAAGACATAGGCGCGTAGCTCAGTT
>JACDDJ010000207.1 GCA_013817065.1 Acidobacteriota bacterium | reverse complement strand
CCGGTCCTGTCTCCGCGCCATCTCGCGGCGGCCAGGCGGCGAGAAACGCACCGACATACTTCGAAAGATCCGCCACCGAGGTCAGCATTCCGCCCATGGCGCCAAACGCGCCGTCGGGGAGCGGCGGCTCTTCCTTCCAGGTGTTGTCCTCCCATCGGTAGCCGTGCGCGAGGCGGTCGGCAGGTACTGACGCCGGCTCGAGCGTCGTCGAGGCCATCCCGAGCGGCTTCAGGATCGATTGCGCAATGTACTGCCGATACGGCGTCCCCGACACATTCGTGACGATGCGTCCAAGGATGGCGAAGCCGTAGTTCGAGTATTCGTAGGCGACGCCAGGGGTATTGGAAAACGGGATGCCCTGCTGCAGCATCTTTGTGAATTCCGCTTCGGTTGCGGCCAGCTGCTGGTCACCCCACGGGTTGTCTTCGGGGAAGCCGGTAGCGTGCGACATCAGGTGGCGAACGGTGAGCTTCGGCGAGTCCGAGGTCGGATAGCGGAGCTTCTTCAATTCGGGAACGTGACGCTCGGCCAAATCGTCCAGTGACAGCTTTCCTTCGTCGCGCAGCTTCAGGATCGCCATCGCGGTGAAGCTCTTGGTCATCGACGCGATCCGGAAGACGGAATCGCGCGTGACCTGGGCTTTCGCGTTCAGCTCGCGATGACCCGCCACCCCGATGTGCGCCAGCTCGCCGTCGATGACGATTCCCCACGCAGCTCCTGGCACATGGGTGCGCTCCATGAAGGCCGCGACCAGGCGGTCGATCTCAGGAAAGGCGGTAGCCAGCCTGGCGCGACGATCGGGATCGGCGAAAGCGGCCGGTGGACTGGTGACGCGAGGGGCCGCGGCCTGCGCGGCGATGCGAGCGGGGGTTTGCGTCACCGCTGCAGCGACGACGAGCAATAAAGCCAGCGAGCGCCGGATACGGTGTTGCATGCCGCCGATTCTACAGGACTGTTCCTTCAAAGAAATCGACCAGACCGGTCTCGAGTGAATACTGGGCACCGACGATGAGCAGGCCCTGTTCGCGGATCAACTGCTCGAGCACCTCGGAACCGTGTCGAAGCTGGTCGACCGAGGCGCGGATGTTCGCGCGAATGGCTGCTTCGGCCAAGGCTGGAAGATTGTGTCGCAGTTCGGTTGCGAGCAGCGCTTCGACCGACGGCCGAACCCGGTCGACAATCGAGCGCAGGTTTCGTGACTGGTTCTCTTCGGGCCGCTGCAGTTCCTCGATCGTCGCGGAGATGGCTCCGCACTGCGAATGCCCGAGGACGACCACGAGATTCGTGCTGAACCTCGCCGCGGCGAACTCGACGCTGCCGACTTGTGATGGCGCGACGATGTTGCCGGCGACGCGGATGACGAAGAGATCGCCGAGGCCCTGGTCGAAAATGATCTCGGCTGGAACCCGCGAGTCCGAACAGCCGAGAATGATGGCGAATGGATCCTGCCCCGCGGCGAGCTCGGTGCGGCGATCGTGCCCGACGAACACCTCCGGTCCACGCGCATCGGACGCAAATCGCAGGTTCCCTTCACGCAGTCGTTCGAGTGCGTCGCGCGGTGACACCACTACTGCCTGCCCGTCGGCAGGCCGACGCCGCCAAGCGGCGTGGTGATGAAGCGCTCGCCGAATCCGGCGATCATCGGACGCGCCTTCGCGATAGCAGCCTGCACCGCGGGCAGCCCCAGCGACGCCTGGTGACTTGCCTCGGCGTCCCAGACTTCGGTAATCCAGATGGCGTTGGCGTCCGTCGTGTCTTTCGCGACGATGTAGCTGAGGCAGCCCGGCATTTTCGCGGTTCCGTCGAGCAGGATTGCGATCAGCGCATCGCGCTGCCCCGGGGTGGCGTTCATCTTCCCGATCAGTCCATACATCGATGTGGTCTTCTCCTGGTCGTTCCGCAAAAGGATACCCGCGGCAACCGTCGCCATGAATTCACGACGATCCATAACGGAAGCAATCCCGCGTGTGGTCATTCACGAGGCCGGTTGCCTGCATGAACGCGTAACAGATGGTGGAGCCGACGAACTTGAAGCCGCGGCCGAGGAGGTCCTTACTTAGCGCATCAGACTGCTCGGTACGGGCGGGCAGGTCCTTGAGTGTCTTCGGACGATTGACGCGCGGCATGCCGTCCACGAAACGCCAGACATAGGCGTCGAAGGAACCGAACTCCTTCTGGACCGCGAGAAACGCCTTCGCATTGCGCACGGTGCTTTCCACCTTCAAACGGTTGCGGACAATGCCCTCGTTCTTCAGCAGGCGTTCGACCCGTGCCGGGGTGAAGCGTGCGACCTTGACGGGATCGAAACCGGCGAACCCTTCGCGATACGCCTCGCGCTTTTTGAGGATCGTCTCCCAGCTGAGCCCAGCCTGGGCACCTTCGAGCGTGATGAATTCGAAGAACACGATGTCGTCGTGGACCGGCACGCCCCACTCGCGATCGTGATACGGGATGCTCAGTGCTGTGCGCGCCCACGCGCATCGGACTTTGCCGTCGACGGTCGTCTCGCCGCCGCTGACGGAGGGGACGATGATGATCTCGGCGCCATCGCGGATCGGCGAATCAAGTCCACCACCATAGCGGACGTTCTCGCCGTCCACGAAAACGTTCACGTGAGGACGGACGTCACCGAGTTCGGTAAGCACGCGGTCCCTCGCCCCGGGGCACTCGCGCCAGAGAAGGCGCAGCGCCTCGCGCACGGACGTCGCTCCATCGTCGACCCGCACTTCCGACCGACCCGCTGAAAACTCGCGCAATGGACCCGGCACTACGAACACAAATGGCATCAGATGGTGGCTACCTTGACGGAGATCACCGGCGGCAGTCCGTCGAGCAGCTCCGACCAGTTCTCGCCCTCGTCCGCTGATCCGAAGACCTTGCCACTGCGGGTCCCGAAGTAGACGCCGACCGAGTCCAGTCCGTCCACGGCGACCGCGTCACGCAGGACCGTCTCGTAGGCGCCGTCCTGCGGCAGTCCGTTCGTGAGCGGTTTCCAGGCGGCGCCGGCGTTGCGCGTGCGGTAGACCCGCAGCTTTCCTTCCGGCGTGCAGCGGAACTGATCGGATTCGAGCGGCACGATCCAGGCGCAATCGGGATCCCGGGGATGGATGCCCAGACCGAAGCCGAAATCGGACGGAACGCCGTTCGCGATATCGCTCCAGGTCTCACCGCGATCGTCGCTTCGATAGAGTCCCCAATGGTTCTGCAGGAACATCCGGTCCGGCTGCACCTTCGACTGGACCACCTTGTGGACGCACTGGCCGAACTCGGGATGCTTATCGGGGAGGAAATCGGCGCGGACGCCCTGGTTCGAGGGCCGCCATGTCACGCCGCCGTCGTCGGTCACATACATGCCGCCGGTGGAGATGGCGACGCGCACGCGCTGCAGGTCCTCAGGGTCGAGCAGGATGGTGTGCAGGCACAAGCCGCCGCCACCAGGTTCCCAGCGCGGACGCTGCGGATGATTCCAGAGGCCGTCGTTGAGCGTCCATGTCTCGCCGGCGTCGCGCGAGACGAAGATCGCTGCCGGTTCGACACCGCAGTAAAGAGTGTCGGGCTCGGCGTCGCGGCCTGGCGCGATCTGCCAAATCTGCTTCAGGGCGACGCCTGCTGCCTCCGGGAACTTCACGTTGGCGGCTTCAGGGTTCGTCCACGTCTTTCCGAAGTCATCGCTCGAACTCAGCAGGCCGCCCCAGTGCATGCTGTTCGGTCCGGCCCACAGTCGCTGACGTCCAGCGCGGGCGTCGTACGCCATCGCGTAGACCGCGCTGCCTGGAAAATACGGACCGCCGAGGTCCCATTGACGACGAGAGCGGTCGGCGCGCAGGAGGAACGCGCCCTTCATCGTGCCGACGAGTAACAGGAAGTCGCCGGCCTTTGCATCGATATGTGTGATGGCGGGCATATCGAAAGATTATCCCACCTCGACCGCCGCAATCGGTGCGGGCGTGTTCTATCGAAGGCGTGGCAGGAAGCGGCCGGTCCGCGAACGGTAGGTCTCGTACGGAGCGCCGAAGCGGGCCAGCAGGTGCGCCTCTTCGGTCTGGGTGCGGATGACGATCAGCAGAAAGCACAGGGCGCCAGTGATGGCGATGAACCAGCTGGCCGATACCAATGCCGCGCCTGCTGTGAAGAGCGCGACGCAGCCGTAGAAGGGATGACGCACCCAGCGATAGGGTCCTGCCGTCACGAGCGTGTGCGCACGTCGCGTGACGACGGTATCGGTGAGATTCAGGCCGAGTTGATGGAACGTCCAGATCCAGAGCGCGCCGGTTCCCGCGCAGAGCGCGACGCCGAGCCAACGCACAGCCGCGGGCAACGGGACCGACGACCACGTCATGTACGCGGGATCGATGAGAAACGCGATGATCCCGCCATAGGCGAGCAGTGCAGCGGGGCGCAGCGTCGCGAGAATGAAGACTCCCTCCTGGCGGCGATCGAGCGACTCACCGGTGGACTGGGAGCGGATGCGGTAGTACAGGAGGACCGGCAGGATGGTGCAGCTGATGACGAGGAGGGCGGTGCGAAACATCCGGTCGTCCATCGGCTATCTGCCGTCGGCCGATGCCGACTTCGGTGTGCGCAGAAAGGCGGCGATGCAGAAGGCGCCGATCGTCATGTCGAGGATCCCCGAGCCAAGCATCTCCCGGTTCACTCGGCCGAGCATGTAAAGCACGATCAAGGTGTCGGTCAACGATCGCTCACTTTCTGGAGGCCGTCGCCAACCCTCACGACGCCTGACTGCACGACTCGCGCGTTGATGCCGCGCAGGTTCAGCGCACGACCTTCCGCTGAGCTTACGAACTTCATCGCATCGACGCCGAACCGCTCGACAAACTTGCCGCAGCCGGTGTGCGGCTGGGACGTGACTTCGATCACCGCCTCGCCGATCGCCAGCCGGGTACCGGCCGGGAGGTTCGCGGCGCTCAGATCCAGGTCGACAAACAGCTGGTCGCCGGCAAGCGGCCAGCGCTCGCGCTCTCCGGCAAGCAGGCTGATGACCCGCACGCCCATCAGTGTGAGCTGCATGTCAGGGTGCGGCGTCGCGTCAGGTGTCCGCGAGCTGGCGCGATCCTTCCACGTGTCACCCACCAGACCCTCAGCGACGTCGAGGCTGGCGCTCTCCAGCAACTCGCGCGCGTTGACGTGCGGCCTGCGGACGATCATCTCGACGCGCCCGCTGTCGGCTGGAGCCGCAAGCAGCACGGGCAGGCCGGCCCGAATCTGTGCGAGGGAGAGATGCTGCATCAGGTCACCGCGCGACTGACTAGACCAAGTACGAGGTTCCAATGAGCACGGCCAGACCAATGGCTCCTCCGGAGAGTTCATCCGCTCGGCCGCCACCGCGGTATCGACCGAGCGTCAGGATCTTGAGAACGCCGAAGCCGAACCAGCGAACGACTTCCTCCACAATCTGCTGCATGTTGGCTCACTTATCGCCAGACTCCTGGTCGTCGAAGTCGTCCCTCCGGCGTTGCTCCAGCACGTGGCGCTTGCTCGGTTCCATCAGGGACTGGATCTCGAGGAAGGCAGACCCGACCGTGACGCTGCCGCGCTTCTTGCGGTAGTAGATCCAGCCGCGCTTCTCCGCCCATGTCGCCAGGAGATGGAGCGGGTAGAGAAGGGCAATCGCGACCGCCACCCAGCCAAGCAATCTCATAGGTTTTTGCGCGAAGAGAACTCGATCCGTTACCGGAGATACTCGCACATTCGGGCTCGGCCTCGGCATCGTTCGGAGCACCATATGGCGCAGCGTACTGCCACCGGCGGATGGCCCCGGAGTATTGCAGCGATTAGCCGCACGGCAGATCGGGGCTGACTCACCCGCCATCTCGCACCCCCCCGCCTTGGTTTGCCGGGATGGGTCCCGGTCCTTCCATGGATCATGAGCTGCCGAACGGCTGGAACGTGGTCGAACGGCGCGGCGTCACGAACACGCCAGATCCGCTTCCGTCCCATCTTGAGCAGCTCGCCAGGAAGCAAGATAGCGAAGAGGGTCGCATCCGTGGTACGGGCCAGGCATACCACTCGGCCGATTGTCACTACCCCGTCGTTGATGGCACACGCGTCAGTCGCCGCCCCGTCGACCGAGATCGGCACGCCAGGGAGCCAGGCGCCGCCAACACTGCAAGCGAAGGTCGCCCGATCGACTTGGAAGTCGGCATATGAGTGCAGCGAGATCTCGACGCCAAGACTGGACGAGATCACGGGTGACCTGGACCAGTGAAGATCGCCATGGTGCAGGAGAAGCGCAAGCGCGCCAGTTGGCGCGTCGCTGGCGAGCGTCCCACGCCAGCGCACATCCACGACGTCCGTGAACGGCGCCGAAGCGGGTCGGCTCGCCACGTCAGATGTGTAAGTACGTCGCGTCGAGCTGCTCCATTGCCCCGTCAACTGAACGTCGCGCACGGGGTCGGCCGCGCCCAGGCACGAATCGAGCTGCTCGAGCAGGAGATGTTCAGGCACGAGTCACATTCCGAGGCGGCACGCCGCCGCAACTGCCTACTTGCCGGTGAACTTCGGCTTACGCTTTTCCAGAAACGCCGCCGTGCCCTCTTCTTTGTCCTCAGAGGAGTAGCAGATCGCCTGCGCCAGCGTCTCGATCAGCAGTCCCGAGTCGAGGTCCACTCGAGCGGACGCGTTGAGCGAGAGCTTCGCGAGCCGCGCCGCCAGCGGTCCCTGGCGCAGGATCTTCTTCGCCAGTTCGCGCGCGCGCACCTGCAGCTGTGACGCCGGCATCACCGCGGTCACGAGGCCGATCTCCAGCGCCTGCTTCGCGTCGATGATATCGCCGCTGAGGACAAGATGCTTCGCCCACCCGAGTCCGACGATCCTCGGCAGACGCTGTGTCGCACCGGCTCCGGGAATGATGCCGAGTCCGAGCTCCGGCTGCCCGAACTTCGCCGTATCGGCCGCGACGCGGATATCGCACGCCAGTGCGAGCTCGCAGCCACCGCCGAGTGCAAAGCCATTGACCGCGGCAATCACCGGCTTCGGGAACTTGTCGATCCTGGCAAACAGCGACGAATTGATCGCGGCCAGGCCATCGTCACGAGTGCGTGCGCGGATGTCATTGATGTCCGCGCCGGAGACAAATGACGTCTCGCCGGCGCCGGTGATGATCAGCACGCCAACGTCGGCGTTGCCGCCAAGCTCGTCGAGCGCCTGGTGGATCTCGTTCACGGTCGTGAGATCCAGTGCGTTCTTCACGGCGGGACGATCGACGGTGAGGGTTGCGATGGATTCACTCACCGCTACTTTGATATTCGTGAACGTCATCGTGTCTGGCCTGCCTGCCTCGTCTGTCGGGTCAGCCACGGCTCGCGCTTCATCTCGAAGCGCGCGTCGCCGTCCTCCGCGCGTCGCACGAGCCGCCACCCGGCGGCGGTGTAGAAGCTCTCCGCCCGCGTCGCCACCGACCTGGCCAGCTAAACCTGTTCGACCCCGGTGCCGAAGGTCCAGTCCAGCATGACCTGGTGAAGCTGCCGGCCGATCCCGCGGCGCTCGAGCGCCGGTTCCACGAAC
>JACDDJ010000832.1 GCA_013817065.1 Acidobacteriota bacterium | reverse complement strand
GGCGTGGGTGAACACGGGGGCGCTTTTGAGCCGCATGAACTTCGCGGTGATGCTGTCTTCCGCCGGGGGCCTGCAGCGCGGCGGACCGGGACGGGGCCGCGGATTGGCGCCCGGACAGAATCCGGCAAACCGTGTGACTCAGGCCCAGATCGCCGAACAGGTCCTCGCGGGTGACCTCTCGGAGAACACGCGCCTCACCATTGCGAAAGCCACCACCGAGCCGCAGAAGATCGCGCTCCTCCTTGGGTCTCCGGACTTCCAGAAAAGGTAGGCAGCCATGACATCCCGACGCATCTTTCTGAAGAACGGCGGCCTGGCGCTGGTGAGCCTTGGCTTCGCGCCAACGTTCCTCGCCCGCACGGTAGAGGGGTTGTCCGCTCAGACCCGGCAGAAGATATTGATCACGATCTTCCAGCGCGGTGCGGTGGACGGCCTGAACATGATCGTGCCGTTCGGCGACGCCGACTACTACTCCGGCCGTCCATCGATCGCGATCGCAAAGCCAGGCCGTCCTGAGTCGGCGATCGACCTGGATGGTTTCTTTGGCCTGCACCCGCGGATGGCGCCGCTGAAGCCGCTTTATGACTCGGGCAGCATGGCGATCGTGCACGCGTGCGGATCACACGACGACACGCGTTCGCACTTCGACGCGCAGGACTACATGGAGTCGGCCACTCCCGGCGTCAAGAGCACCCCGGACGGCTGGATGAATCGGTACCTTCATGCCAAGGAGCACCAGAAGGCAACCCCGTTCCGCGCCGTGGCACTGGCGCCGCAGCTCCCACGTGCACTGCAGGGAACGGCGCCAGCACTCGCCATCGGCCAGATCTCGCAGTTCGGAATCCGCGCTGGGGCATCATCCGAAATGGTGCAGTCGTCGTTCGAATCGGAGTATGCGGCCGCCGCGAAGAGCGTGCTGCACACGACGGGCAGCGAAGCGTTCGATGCCATCAAGATGATGAAGAAGGCGGACCCTTCGCAGTACGCGCCGGCTAATGGCGCCGAGTATCCACGCTCCCCGTTCGGTGAGTCGCTGAAGCAGATCGCGCAGCTGGTGAAGGCTGACGTCGGCCTCGAGGTCGCGTTTGCCGAGTCGGGCAACTGGGACCATCACGCCAACGAGGGTGCGGCGGTCGGCATCCTCGCCAACCGCCTCGACGACCTCACCCGCGGCATCGCGGCGTTGGTGCGCGACCTCGGCGACCGCATGCAGGACGTCGTCGTGATGACGATGTCGGAGTTCGGCCGGGCAGTTGGCGAGAACGGCTCGCGCGGGACCGATCACGGTCACGGCAACGCGATGATGATCCTCGGCGGTGGCGTTCGCGGCGGAAAGGTCTATGGCAAGTGGCCGGGCCTCGCCCGCGAGCAGCGGCACGAGGGCCGCGATCTCGCGATCACGACGGACTTCCGGGCGGTGTTCAACGAGGTCGTCCGCGGACACCTGGCGCTGAAGGACAGCTCGCGGGTGTTCCCGGGCTTCACCGGCAAGGAGCGACTCGGCCTGTTCTAGCGAGGCTCCGCATCAGACGACCGAGAGGCTCCGCCTCGCCAGGTCGCTGGCTTGATAACGCCGCGCTGGCGCGCGGACGTCCTTGACCCTCGAGATTTGACTCAAAAGCGCTGATTGGAGAGGGTCAGGCCTCTAGATCGTTTCGCCGTAAGATTTCCGGGTGAAACTATCGCAGCTGCGCACGCCGTGCGTGCTCGTCGACACCGCGCGCGTCGAGCGCAACCTCAAACGCCTGCAGTCCTCGGTGAGCACCCGGGGGCTGCGGCTCAGGCCCCACGCCAAGACCCACAAGAGCATCGAGCTCGCCAGGCGACAGATTGCCGGCGGTGCGATCGGCATCTGCTGCGCCAAGCTCGGTGAAGCTGAGATCTTTGCCGCTGCCGGCATCGAGGACATTCGGCTTCCCTACCCCCTCAGCCCGGTGAACGCAGAACGAGTAGTCGAACTGCTCGACCAGACGCGGTTGTCGTTCATCGTCGATCACAGAGCCGTCGCGCAAGGATGGTCCGAGGCGATGGAGCGGGCCGGGCGCACCGTGGACGTCCTCGTGAAGGTGGACGTTGGCTTCCACCGCTGCGGTATCGATCCTGAC
>JACDDJ010000831.1 GCA_013817065.1 Acidobacteriota bacterium | reverse complement strand
CGGCCGCCGAGGCCAGCGGCTGGCTTGTCGCGATCACGCCGTTGCGCGCCATCACCACCGACCGCGTCGCCCGTGGATTTGCGGCCGGCCGGTCGCCCGGCACCTGTGCGCTGGATCCCACTGTTGTCATCGCCACTATCCCCGCTATTGCCAGACGGCGCATGGAAGCTCCTGTTGTGAAGGCTCAGAGTTTACGCCACCCGAGAAACGGGGACACTCAACTTAACCGTAAGTTGTTGATTCGACGAGCAACCGCGCCGCGGGCGCCCTGACATGGCCGGCCGCTGCAAGCGGCAAGGCATCCTCCGAGTCTCACGTGCCGTCACAGACGCAGCCTAGCTGCATCAACAACTTAGCGTTAAGTTGAGTGTCCCCGTTTTCAGCGTAGTACCATCACCCCCGATGGCCATCCGCGACCGCGTAGCGCAGCTTCTGACGGAGATGCCGAAGGAGCCGCAGTTCCCGACCCAGGGTGCCACCGTCTTCATCGACCTCGAGCGCCGCGAGGTGTCGCGTGCCTACACCCCGCTGCGCGTCGCCAAGGCGCTCCTCGCCGGACGCGGGGCGAACATGTTCTATCTGTATCGCCTGCTCGACGAGGCCCTGGAGCCGCTGCATCCGGACATCCCGCTGATCTTTGGTTCCGGCGTGCTGACCGGGATCGTGCCGTCCGCGGCACGCGGCAACGCGACGTCGTGGTCACCGGAATCAGGCGTCCTCATGGACTCCAACGCCGGCGACTACTTCCCCTCCTTCATCCGCATGAACGGCATCGACCACATCGTCCTCTTCGGACGGGCGGCGGCGTGGACGATGTTGAGGATCAAGGGTGGGGAGATCGAGTTCATGGACGGCGAGCCGTATCGCGGACTCGACAACATCGACCTGCGCGAGCGGATCCCGCAGGACATCGGCGGCAAGTGGGATCGCGATCTCGCGATGGTCAACGTCACCGTCGCGGGCGAGAACCAGGTGCTATGCAGCGCGATCATGGGCGGCCCGAAGGCCTGCTACGCGCGCGGCGGCCCGGGCGCGAAGATGGGATCGTTGAAGGTGAAAGCCATCGTCGTCCAGGGGCAGACGCGCGACTTCGAAACCGCGCAGCCCTACAAAAGCTACAACCGGACGATTGCGCAGAAGCTGCTCGAGACGTCCGTCGTCAAGCACGCGCTGAAGACGATGGGGACGCCGTTTCTCTACAAACCCAGCCGCCTGCTCGGCGCGATGGGAACGAAGAACAACCAGGAGACGACCTGGACCGACAAGCTGGACGCCGAGAACATCACGCCCTACCGTCCGGGGATGAGCGGCTGCTTCCGCTGCCCGGTGAACTGCCGTCCGCTGAACGAGATGAACCAGGATCCCGCCGACAAGTACGGGCGCGGCGATGGACCCGAATACGTGACGCTGGGGAAGTTCGGCCCCAACGTCGGCATCTCGCAGATCGAGAGCGTGATCAGGCTGAATAACATCTGCAACGATCTCGGGCTCGACACCGCGTCGACTGGATCCACGATCGCGTGGGCGCTCGAACTCTATCAGCGCGGCATCATCACGAAGGAGCACACCGGCGGCATCGAGTTGAACTGGGGTGATGCCGGGACGATCGAGAAGCTGCTGTTCATGCTGACGCGGCGCGAGGGGTTCGGCAACGTCCTCGCCGACAGCACGCGCGCGGTGGAGAAGGGCCACTACCCGCCCGAAGCGTTGAAGTACCGGATGGCCGTGAAGGGGTTGATGCAGAGCGATCCGCACGATGCGCGAATCCTCAAGGCGTTCGCCCTCGGACTCGCGGTTGCCACCCGTGGCATGGACCACCTGCGCAACCGGGTCACGCTCGAGATCAATGCGCGGATCAACGACGATCCCGCGTTCAAGGAGCGGTTGTACGGCTCACCCGTGAGCGCCGCGCCGAACAGCTACGAGACGAAGGAACGCGCGGTGCGTGCGTGCGAGAACACGTATGCAGTCGGGGATTCGGTGGGGATGTGCCGCTTCACGACGAAGCTGTTCAACAGCCCGTCGCTGCCCGGCCTCGAGGAGTTCGCGGTGCAGATCAAGAACGTTACCGGCCTTGACTACTCGGAGCCTGAGCTCGACCGCGTCGGT
>JACDDJ010000206.1:7091-7547 GCA_013817065.1 Acidobacteriota bacterium | reverse complement strand
GCTACGCACTCTACGCCTTCATCGCGCTGATCGAAGTGTTCATCCTGTTCTCGCTGAGCCTGAGAATGGAGGAGCGGCAGCGCAGCCGCGACTACGCTCCGGAGTGGCGCTGAACCGCCATGATCCAGGTCACGCCCGACATCGCGATCCCTGAATCGGAGATCAGCGAGCGCTTCGTGCGCGCCTCTGGTCCGGGCGGACAGAACGTGAACAAGGTATCGACCGCGGTGGAACTGAGGTTCGATCCATCGCAGTCCGCCGCGATTCCCAGCGACGCACGTGAGCGCCTTCGCGTTATCGCGGGCAGCCGCATGATGGCTGATGGAGTGCTGGTGATCGATGCAAGACGTCATCGCACGCAGGCGCAAAACCGGGAAGACGCACGCGAACGGCTGGCAGATCTGGTGCGACAGGCGCTGGTCAAGCCGAGGCGCCGCCGCGCGACCAAGCCTGGAA
>JACDDJ010000206.1:0-7081 GCA_013817065.1 Acidobacteriota bacterium | reverse complement strand
AGCCTGGAAAGGGCGCGGTCGAGCGGCGGATCGAGACCAAGAAGCGGCGCTCCGACACCAAGCGTGGCCGTGGCAGAATCGGCGACGAATAGCCGACGCGCTTACCGTTTCGCCAATCCATCTCACCATCGATTTACTGCTGGCCACTTATGAATAGACGTAACGTCCACCTTCTCGCCGTCCTTGCGTTTGCCGGTTCGCTCATCCACGCGCAAGGGCGCGTGCTGCCCGACCAGGTCCGGACGACCGCCGACAGGATCACGGCCGACCAGTTGAAGCGGGATCTCGACTTTCTTGCGTCCGACGAACTGCTCGGGCGCAACACGCCGTCACCCGGGTTCGACAAGGCCGCCGAATACATCGTGGCGCGGCTGACCAAAGCTGGCCTCAAACCGCTCGGTGATGAGGGCACGTTCTATCAACGTTACGAAATGCACAACACGCAAATCGAGACGGCTGCAGCAGGTCTCGAGATCGATGGCAAGCGTTTCGCCCTCGGATCCGACTTCGTGGTGCGGTCGTTGGCCGCATCCCTCTCCGGCACATTCCCGGTGGTGTACGTGGGACACGGCTGGACGATTCCAGCGAAGAACATCGATCCATTTGCCGGCGTCGACCTGAAAGGGAAGCTCGTGCTGGCGCATGGACCGCGGGCGCTGCCGAAGGGCATCGAGATCCAGCAGATCGGGCGCATCACGGTAGGTGCGACGAATGTGGTCGCCGAGGCGGCGCGCCGCGGCGCCGCCGGTGTCATCTTCATCCCTCACGGCGTCAGCGATGAGGCATGGAGCGAGATGCGCACGCAGACGGTCGGGCGTCGCGAGCTGGTCCCACCTGTGCCATCCGTCTACGCGGCAGCGCCGTCCACCGCGCTGCTGCTGTCGCGCGCCACGGCCGAAGCCCTGCTGGCGGGAGAACGGATCTCGGGCGCCGAGATGATGGGCCTCGGCACTACGGCCGATTACCCGCCGTCCTTCGAGTTGTCCAAGCGCGTCAGCGTTTCGCTGCCCGTCCGGACGACGGTGCACCGCCCCTATAACGTGGTGGCACTGATTGAAGGCAGCGATCCGGTTCTGAAGAACGAATACATTACGATCGAATCTCATCTCGACGGCGCCGTCAGCACGCCAGCAGTCAAAGGGGACGGCATCTACAACTCCGCCGACGACAACGCCTCCGGCAGTGCCGCGAACCTGTCGATCGCGGAGCTGATGACGACGGCACCGAGGGCGAAGCGCTCGATGATCTTCATCTGGGACAGCGGAGAAGAGCAGGGGCTGTGGGGAACAAGGCATTTCGTCGGCAATCCACCCGTGCCGCTCGAGCGGATCGTCGCCCACATCAACATCGATATGATCGGCGCCACCAGGGCACCGGGCTCACCCGACGCGGCCGAGTCGCGGGTAACCGCGGCGAACGACGTGTTGTTGATCGGTCCCGGTGTGCTCAGCCGGAGCGTCGACGCCCTGCTCGAACGCGTCAACAGCGAGTACTTGAAGATCGGCTTCGATCGGTCGTGGGACAAGCCAGAGAGCGAATTCTTCTATCCGCGCACCGATGCGGGACCATTTCTCGAGCGGGGCATCCTGACGGTAGGGTTCACCACTGGCATCCACGACCGCTACCATCTCCCGTCTGACGAGGCGGCAGCGCTGGATCCGAAGAAGATGGAGCGGATCGCACGCACCATCTTCGCGTCAGCGTGGGTGCTTGCCGACGCAGCCGAGCGGCCACGGATCGACCAGCCGATCCCGTCGACGGTCTTGCGTTTCAAGTAGCGGCGGGCCGGTCGCCTAGCGGTCCGGCGATTGATACTTCAACGCCGCGCGACGCGCTGCCACGGGATCCTTCGCCCCGCCGACGATCGCACGCTCCCAGGAACCGTAGGTGGGATTCGGGATCATGATCCACCGTCGTCCCCACCAGTCCGACTGCGCGGCGGCGCGGGACTGTCGCTCGGCCGGGGTCCCCGCAGCGTCCACAACGAAGTCGCCGAGGTCGTCGCCAATCAGCATCAGGATCCGGTAGTTACGTGCAATGAAGGCCCGACGCGGCCCCTTGCCGGAGGCGGACCACTCGGGCCGCTCTCCACGCACCAGCACCGTGTCGACGCCGTCGCCGAGCGGAAATCCAAGCCCGGCCAGGTTCCTGCGCGTTGGTTCTTCCAGGTTGGCCGTCCGGTTCGAGACGTAGAAAACCGTCACGCCCTTCTTCGCCGCCTCACGACTGAATTCGAGCGCCCCGGGGACGGCAGTCGCGCGGCCCTCCGCGACCCACGAATCCCACGTGTCGCTCGCGAACACTCCGTTGTCGCGAATCAACCGTGCCTGGTAGTAGGAGTTGTCGAGCACAGTCTCGTCCACATCGACGATCACCGCCGGCGGTAGCTTCGACGCGTCGCCCTGCTGTTCGATCGCGGCCGTCCACCCGGGATCAGCCAGCGCCGCGTCGAGCTGGAGCTGTGCCAGCCGGTAGGCCTGGATCGCGGAAGCCTCGAACTCCAACGCTGTCTGCATCCACAGGACAGCGTGCAGATTCTCGTGTGTAGCGGTGGTCGCCGCCGGCGCGGTTGCCGGCGCGCTGCTGCGAGCCGCGCACCCGGCTGAGGCGAACACGAGGACCGCCGAAAGTACGAAACGTTTCATTGATCTCCTCCTGCTCACTTCAGCATCCGGGCGCCGGTGATCGTGTCACCGAGCTGCAGGCGCTCGACGACGTCCATGCCGCCGACGACGCGGCCGAGTGCGGTGAAGTTGCCTTCGTTGTGCGGTTGCGGCGTGATGCCAAGCGTATAACCCGGACGCCCGGTGTCGAGGCCGGCGGACGCCCAACTCAGATTGCCTCGCGTGAGCCCGCGCCGGCTCACCTCGTCCCTGAGGACGACGTCATTGCGGATCCCACGCTGCTGCACCACAAAGTTTGGAACGACGCGACTGAACTCCGTCCCGACGATCTCAGCCGACTCGGTCACGCGGATGAAGTACTCGAGTCCGAGTGGCGCATCACCAGGGTGGAACTCGAGTTCGATTGTCCCTCGAGCGGTGACAAGCTCGGCGCGAGGCGGACGCGCGCCGTTGTAGTCGGGCACGATCCAGCGCTCCACGATCTGCCGATACTCTGCGTCCGAGCGCAGCTGCGGCACCGGCCGCGGGCCGCGCACGGCGGGCGCTTGCGACGGCAAGCCGTCCGTCGCCAACGCATCAAGCGCCGCCTTTCCGGCCGGGCCGAGCCTGGGCAGGCTCTGGCGGGCAGTGAGTCGCAGTGCCAGCGGACGCTCGGCACCGGCGGCCGCCACCAGCTGAGGGACGATGACGTTCGCTCGCGTGGTGTAGCGCGCGAGCCCTTCCGCCGCCGACACCGACAACCAGGCATCGGGCGACGTCAGCATGCTCATCACCAGCGAAAACGACGCGTCATCGTCATGCTGCGAGAGCGCACGGAGCGCCTCGGTTCGCACCCGGCGATCGCGTTCGCGCACCGCAGCGCGCAGCCGCGCGGCGGATGGAGCCGGGTCTACATTCGGATAAGGGGCGAGGCCGCGCACCGCCCAGAAGCGCACGTCGGGCGAGTTGTCGTCGGCCAGGCGCAGCAGGTGCGGCAGTGCCGCCGGGTTCCGAGGGCGGAACAGGGCCCAGGCTGTGCGCCATCGCAACTCGACATTCTGTGACGTGGCCCATCGAGTGATCGCCGCGATGTCGTCCTGGGGAGGGAAGCGGCCGATCGCCAGCAACGCTTCGCCGACCACGCTCGCGGGAGCCTTGGCGACCGGGGTCTCGGAAAGATATCGAGCGAGCGCGGCGCGAGATTCCGGCGCCTGGATCTTGCCGAGTGCGATGACCGCTTCCCGTTGGATAGTTGGGAGTGTTTCGCTGCCGATCAGCGATTCCGACAGCCACGGAACAGCCGCTGGATCACGCAGCTGGCCTGCGGACCACGCCGCGGTCGCTGCGACCTCGACGTCCTTGTCCTTGCGCGCGAGCTCCAGGAGCGCCGCACCTCTCTTGTCAGCGATACGTCCGACACTCTGCACTGCGCGGCGTCGCACCTCCGAATGCGCCGACTCGACGATGCGATCGAGTGCCGTTTGATCGTAGGTGCGAGCGTCCTCCAGCTTCAGCAGTGTGGCGATAGCGTCGACGTCGGCGGCCTTCAGCGGCGGCCTGGCGCGGCTCTGTGCGGCAATGGTTGCGGCGCTCGCGACGCAGATGGAGAAAAGGAGGAACTTCGAACGGTATCGGCGCATGGGCGGATTCTATCCTGCCGCCGAATGGCGCGGTCCGGTGTCTTACAGACTGTGAGGTTGCGTTGATGTAGGTGCTCCACTGCAGGAGGTGATTCGTGCCGCAAGATCTCTTTGGCGATGTTGTTCATCCCGGGCCTGGGCTGGGTGCGCATGCGCGGTCGGCAGTACCGCTGTCGCTCGTCGGGCATGCCGTCTTCGCGGCGCTCGTCATCATCGTGCCGCTGATGGCGACCGACGAAGCGCCACGGCCGCATTCTGGTGAGATCATCCGGATCGCGGTCGAACGTCCCGTTCCACAACTACCTCCGGCTGCGACGCAAACACGCACCGTGGTGCGATCGAGCGGATCGTCGTTACCTTCGTCGACTGCCGCACCGCGGATCGCGCCGAGCGACATCGGGCCCGAACCGGCAACGACGACCTCCGTTGGGGCACCTGTAGGACCGGTCGGCGGATTCGACCTTGGTCCCGTCGGCGACAGCGTGGCGCCGGGGGTGCCTGAGATGCCCGCCGCGCCGCAGCCGTCCAGGCCGGTGCGGCCCGGCGGCGTGATCAAGACGCCTGTGAAGATCCGGCACGTCCCGCCAATCTATCCGGCGATGGCCCAGCAGGCGCGCGTCGAGGGCATTGTGATCATCGAGGCCATCCTCGGGGTCGACGGCCGGGTCAAGGAAGCGAGAGTCCTTCGATCGAAGCCACTCCTGGACGAGGCCGCCCTGGCGGCCGTTCGTCAGTGGGAGTTCACCCCGACGACGCTCAACGGCGTGCCGGTGCCGGTCATCATGACGGTGACGGTGAACTTCACTCTCCGCTGAGCGTGATCAGCAACCCCATTTATAGATGACGAAGGGAACGAGGAGCCAGAGCAGTCCCTTGACCGTGAAGAACAGGACAGCGGCGAGACCGAGCTTCTTGCCGGAAGGGAGCATACCCTTGCGATGGTAGATGGTAGAGCCACACTTTTCCATCTTCCATCTCCCATTTTCCATGTGTCCTACACCTGACAACGGCGCCGGGCGGCAGCTTCTGGACATACTCGACCAACACCGCGCGGTCCTGCATCCCCCGCGCGTCAGTCGGCCGGTTTCACGCGCGGCCCGCCCGGCCATGTATGCGCAGTTCGGCGGTAAACAGGCTCAATTGGCCGGTGACCGGTTGCGGGTCCGGCCCGGCTCGGCCACAATTGTCGGAAATCGATGGCGCAGAAGCCCGGATTCATGAGCTATGTCGCTGCGGCTTTCAACGCGCGGCCATTTGGGATGTTCGTCGCCCCGAACTGGGTCGGGCTCGCGGCGATCGGGCTTCTTGGGATCGCGAACCCTGGATTCTGGGTGCTCGGCGCTGGTCTCGAGCTCGGCTACCTGCTGACGCTGGCGACGAACTCACGGTTCCAGCGTGCGGTGGCTTCGGGACCGCTTTCGGCGTCCCGCTCCGAGTGGAACGGGCGCATCAGCCGGCTGCTCGGCCGGCTGAACGAAGAGGACCGCGGCCGCTATGCAGCACTGGCCGAGCGGTGCGCTTCCATCATCGAGTTGCAGACGCACGGCGGTAGCGACATACCGATCGGGATCGAGACGCAGGCCGACAGCCTTGGACGGCTGTCGTGGATGTTCCTGCGCCTGCTCGTCGCCCGCGGGACGATCCTCCGCGTCATTGGTCAGAGCGACGGCGACGAGGTCCTCGAGCAACGTCGTCGAACGCTCGAGAAGCAGGCCCGCAACGAAGATGCGCCGGCGGATCTCCGGCGAAGCCTCGAGGGGCAGCTCGATATCCTCGAACAGCGGATCCAACAGCGCGCCGAAGCCGACAAGAAGCTCGCCTTCATCGACGCGGAACTGGCGCGGATCGAGGAGCAGGTCGAGTTGATTCGGGAACAGGCGGCGCTGTCTACCGATCCCGAGATCCTGTCGCGGCGGATCGACGAAATCACGGCCACGCTCGGTGGCACCGGTCAGTGGATCCGCGATCAGCAGACGGTTTATGGAGCGATGGACGATCTGCTCTCCGAACCGCCGCCGCTGATCCATGACGCGCGCGCGAAGGAGAGCCAGTGAACGAGTTGCCACGATGGGCGGTGGAGATGCGGGACCTGTTCCGCTCGGGTTCCGCCGCACAGTTTCTCATCCACGGCAACGTCTTCGACGTCGTGCCGCACGGCGGCAAGCTGCTGTCGCTGCCCGCTTTCCTCGACGAGGTCATGTTCCCGAGCTACGACGTCGTGCTGCGCTACGACCGCAGCCGCGGCGTGCGGGCAACGCGCGGCGCAGATGACTGGGGTTCGTGGTTGGATCAGGCGCTCGGCCGCGAGGGTAACCTTGCCTCGCTGCTGCGCGAGCCCGGGTCGGCGCTGGAGCTGATCGACCGCTACCTGCTCCGGACGATCAATCTGAAGGCCCTCGCGACTCGCTCGCCCGAAGCGGCTGGGGCGTCCCGAGGAGCCCCACAGCGCATCGCTGTGATCGTCGAGTTCGCGGAGTTCGTCGTGCCACGCGGCGATGCCCTTCAGCTTGGCGGCGGGTTCGCCGCGAACACGGTGAAGGTCCTCGGCTGGGCCAACGATCCGGCGATCACCCAGGCCAACATCGTGACGGTGCTGGTCAGTGAAGGGCTGCACGATCTCAACGGCCTCGTCGTAGACAATCCCCACGCCGCGTCGCTCCATGTACCGCTCCCCGACGAAGCGGCGATGAGCGGGTACGTGCAGGTGCTCGCGACAACACAGTTTCCCGAGTTGCCGGCGAAGACCGAGGTCCCGTTCGAGACCCTGGGCGCGCGCCTCACCGGTCTGAGCCGTGTCGGCGCTCGTACGGCGATCAGCCTCGCGTTGCGGAACGATAA
>JACDDJ010000205.1 GCA_013817065.1 Acidobacteriota bacterium | reverse complement strand
TCGCACGGTGGAGCCGCGGACGCGGTGACGTTGTAGCCGCGTGCGACCGAGTAGACGTGCGTGAATGTGTGCGGCAGCTGGACGGAGAACTCCTGCGTGTTGCCGTCGCCGAACGCAACGCTAACGTGGCAAGAGCCCTGGCCCTCCATCCTCATGTTGACGGGGTCACCTCGACCCGCTGGAGAGGCGACTGTGAATCCGGTGAGCCTGGGCTGCGCCGCCGGCGGCGGCGGCGGCGGACCGTCGATGCGTATCGATGCCGTAACGTCACCATCGCAGTTGCCCATGCCGCGGGCGCGGACGGTGTAATCGCCACCGTGCGTGTAGGAATGCGTCTGGGTCGAAGGCAGGTCCACGATGGCGTACGTGATCGCCGTACCATCGCCCCAGTCGATGAAAACCGCGCCGCAGGGATTGATGCCCGTCGCTGTGGCGCTGATTGTGGTGCCCGTCTTCGCAAGTTTCGGCGTTACCGCCAGGCCGTTGACAACCCCTCGCTGAGGCCAAGCGGCGGCGTGTGCCGATCCAAGGACGAGGAGCAGAAACAGCGGCATGGACTGCCAGACCCGATAACACATGGACGCTCTCCTTCCCTGCTGGGGTTGCGAGGATCATGCCGGAGCCCCAGCGGATCAGCTGGGTTTCCGCCGCCACCGGACTCATCCGCGTTCGACGCGTTGCGCTAAACTTCCTCCGTCCCCCGTCCATCCGGCATCGGGCGCGGGCTGAC
Organism: Acidobacteriota bacterium; assembly: GCA_013817065.1. Lineage (GTDB taxonomy): Bacteria > Acidobacteriota > Vicinamibacteria > Vicinamibacterales > 2-12-FULL-66-21 > JACDCA01. The sequence goes on along the minus strand of JACDDJ010000205.1, from coordinate 6,828 downwards.
ATCCCTCTTTCACCAGGAGCAGGTTCATGTTTTACGCAGCCAATCGCGCTGTGCGCGCCGCCATCGGTGTGTCAGCTATCGCCCTGGCGGTGGCTTCAGCACCCACCGTCCAAGCCCAGAAAGCCGCACCTCAATCTTCCACCGGGCTGACGCCCAACTACGAGTTGGCCGCAGCATGGACCACGCAGAGGGTCTCGCGGCTGGACCGCCGCACCGAGGATCTGCCTTACGCCGGCGTTCAGACGGCGCGAAGAAGCGCTACAGGCAGAGTGTTGAAAACCTGACCGACGAATAGCCACGCCTGGCCGGCGGCTTCCGTCGATCGGGCTTCTTCTCCAGTGAAGACGTTGCGGAAGGTGCGGCTGCGCAGAGCTTCCGGAAGGATGATGCGCGAGGTCTTCCAGCACTCACCGCCGAGCGGCGACGACCGTTCGTCGTTCACCAGCCCGGCAGCCAGCCGGGGCACGGCGGCGATGATGGCATCCTCCCCCGATACTCTCGCGAATGCGACCACCTCCGCGCGCACGGTGACCTCCGTTGCGAGTGGCAGATAGTCACCTCCCACGAACACGTGCGGCAGCTCCCGACGGAGATGCAATCCGGCGTGGGTGACGAACATCTTGATCCTGCCGTCCTGAGGCTCGCGCAGCAGTGCGGCTGGGTCCTGCTCGGCGAGACCCGAGAGCAGGGCGGCGCGTGTCGCGAAGTCGACCGGTCGCCGATTATCGGGATCCACCAGGCTCAAGTCCCACAGCTCGGTGCCCTGGTAGAAGTCGGGGACGCCCGGTGAGCCGAGCTTGAGGACGACCTGGGCCAGTGAATTGATGACCCCGATGGCCGCGGCGCGCCGTTGAAACGGTGCGAAGGCCGGGAGGAACTTCGGTCCGCCGGCGGGGCCAAGGATTCGCTGGACGTACCCGGTGAGTGCGTCTTCGTAGTCCTGGTTGGTGGTGAGCCAGCTCGTATGAAGCTTCGCCTCGCGCGCCGCTTTCAGCATGTAGGCCGAGATGCGCTCGATGAGCTCCTGGGGCGCACGGTGTGCGAGCGGGAGATCGGCCGGCCAGCTGCCAAGCAGGATCTGGTAGAGCCGGTACTCGTCCGCACGATCCGGAGCGGGTTCGCCGTCGACCAGCCGGCGCTGGGTTCGGTTGATGCGCATCCACCGTGAGACTTCGCGACCCCACTCCTCCGGCATCTCGGAAATGACGTTGATCCGCGCCCGCACGTCCTCGCCCACCTTGGTGTCGTGAGTCGCCGTGGTCAGCATGTCGAAGGGCCATTCTTTGGCGCGGTGGGTGTTTGCCTCGTGGAATTCCTCGACCGGGCGGCCGAGGCGCGAAGGATCTCCGCCCACTTCGTTGACCGACAACAGGACGTTATAGCGATAGAACGCCGTGTCTTCGAGCCCCTTTGCCTGAACCGGGCCGGTGTACTGCTGAAGCTTCATGGCGAAGCGCAGCCGCTCGCGTGCCTCCTTGTCGTCGGCCGGGGGATAGCCGACGCGGCGCTCCCCGGCCGGTCGATCGCTGGTTGCATCCTCGAGACTGCGCGGCAGGACCACCTCGCGGAAGAAGTCGTACAGCGATGCTTCCATCGCCGGGTTACGCCGCCTGGCCAGGGCAATCGCCTGCGACACCACCGATCGGTCGAGAGGCGTCCAGCCGGATTCGTCGACGTAGGTCCGGTACACCGGGAAGCAGGCGACGACCTCGCGGGTCACGTCGCGCAGGCTCTCCATCGTGAAGTCGCGCGACTTGCGGTTGCCCTCACCAATCCGGTCCAGCATGTGCGCGAGCACGCTCAGCTCGCTGCTCATCGCGGTGGACATGATCAGCTGCTTGCTGTCGTAGAGCACGTCGTCGAACGCGTCCATCCGGCCGGTCAGCTTCGAGTAGATCCGGCGCAGACGACGGCCGTGGGACGCGTCGACGAAGATCCCGTTGAGGACGTTCAGGAAGTCGTAGCCGGTGGTTCCGTGAACCTGCCAGGTCACCGGTAGCCGCTCCTGCCCAGAGAGAATCTTCTCCGCCACCACGTAGGTGGGCGTCAGGTTCTCCGTGACTCGCGCGGCGAGCTCCTGCAGCATCTCGAAGTATCGTCGTGGATCGAACAGGCCGTCGGGATGGTCGACGCGGAGGCCCTGCACACTGCCGTTGGCCAGCAACTGCCCGAGCAGCGCGTGCGTCGCTTCGAACACGTCCGGCTCCTCGACGCGAAGCCCGGCAAGCGTATTCACGTCGAAGAAACGTCGGTAGTTGATCTCGTGAGACGCGGTGCGCCAGTAGGCGAGCCGGTAGGCCTGGGCTTCGAGCAACGCGTGCAGCGCATCGAAGGATCCGGGTTGTCCGGGAACACCATTGGCGACGCGGACGGCCTCGTCGATGTGCCTGCGGACCACCGGCGAGTCGTGGGCGAGACGAGTCAATCGCGTCCTCGCCACCTCCTTCTCTCGTTGCCGCTCTGCGATCTTCTCGGGACCCTGTTCCGTGTAGGCGGGCATGTTCTCGAGCGACGCGAGGATGCTCAGAAATTCGTGCACGTGCGGATTGTCGGCGCCGGCCTCGGCAGTGAGCGGCTCGACCGCCATCCGGTAGACACGAGGGCACTGCCGCGGGTTCACCGGCAGCTCGTGCTCGAAGTACTTCAGCACAAGCCCGCCCTCGCGGAACTCGAGTTGAAGCTCGCCACGTTCGAGGACGTGTCCATACTGATCGCCCAGAATCGGGAGCAGCAGCTTCGCATGCAGCTCTGCCTTCACCGGCGCCCAGTCGATGTCGAAGAACTTCGCGGCCGGGGAGCTCGGGCCATTCTCGAGCACGTCGGTCCACCAGGCGTTCCCTCCGGCGCTCACGCCCATGTGATTCGGGACGAAGTCGACAATGTGGCCGAGGCCGTGGGCGGCGATTGCGCTCACGAAGCGTCGGTGCGCGTCGGCGCCACCGAGCTCCGGGTTGATCTCGTTGTGATTGAAGACATCGTATCCGTGGGTGCTGCCGGCCGCAGCCGTGAAATACGGGGACGTGTAGCACGCCCCGACGCCAAGCCGCGCCAGGTACGGAACCACGCTGGCGGCTTCCGTCAACGGGAACTGGTGATGGACCTGCAGTCGATAGGTCGAAACCGGAACATAGCGCGGACGCGGTGGCGTGCTACTCATTGTTCATGCAGGATGACAGCGCCGGGCCGTGCAAAGCGAACCGACGCGTCGGCGCGAGCGAGAGTGACATCGAGTCGTGCCGGGCTGGCCGCGAACTCGGCATGCTCGGTATCGAGGATGAGTCGCAGATCTCCGGCCTCATGCCCCATGGCATTCGCAGCGGCCGTCAGATCCACCACGCCGGCGGACATGAAGCGACAGACGATCCAAAAGGTCGCTCCACCCTCACTCCGCCGCACCACGATCGTCTCATCATCTGGCGCATGGGCGCTGCCCCGCGTCTCGCTGCTGCCAGACAGCGCAGGCTCGCGTCGGCGTAGCGCGAGCAGCGCCCGATAGAGCGCAAGTGAGTGGAGGTGCTCGCCCCTCGAGTGTTCGTCCCAGCGCAGCTGGCTCCGGCGGAACGTGCTTTCCGCCTGTGGATCGGGAACTTGCTCTCTCGCGGCGGGATCGGAGAACTCCGGGAACGCGGCGAACTCTCTGCGGCGGCCCGCTGTTACAAGACTGCCGAGGCCCGGTTCGAGATCGGTGAAGTACTGAAACGGAGTCGACGCAGCCCACTCCTGGCCCATGAAGAGCAGGGGTGTCATCGGCGCCGTCAGCAGCAGGACGGTGGCGGCGCGCCACATTTCCGGCGTAATCGAGTGATGCAGACGTTCGCCCAGCGCGCGATTCCCGATCTGATCGTGGTTCTGCACGCAGACGACGAAACGATGCATCGGCACGCGTGCCGGATCGGTACCGCGCATATGGTTCATGTGGGCGGAGTAGCGCCCGGAATACAGCCATCCGTCTCGCATGATCGTCGCCAGTTCCGGCGCGGTCCCGGCGAAATCGAGGTAGTAGGAATGCGCGTCGCCGGCTGTCAGGCGCCGGACGACATGGTGGAAGTCGTCGGCCCACACTCCGTCGAGGCCCCATCCGCCACTGGATGCGTCTTCGATCATGGTGGCGAGATTTCTATGGTCCTCGGCGTGCACGATCGCTGCTCGCGAAACCGTCGCCTCGGTTACTTCCGCGAGCTCCTGGACGATCTGCTTCGGATTGTCGTCGATGAGAGCGTGAGTCGCGTCCAGACGTAGACCGTCGATGTGGTACTCCCGGAGCCAGTGGACGGCGTTGTCGAGAATGAACCGGCGGACGAGTGGAGACGCGAGATTCACCGCTTCTCCCCACGGCGTCTGGTATTTGCCGGTGAGGTAAGCGCGGCTGAACTGGGGGAGATAGGCGCCCTCGGGGCCGAGGTGGTTATAGACCACGTCGAGCATCACCGAGAGACCGTGCGCGTGGGCAGAGTTCACGAGCCGCCGCAGATCGTCCGGGGTGCCATACGCGCGCGAGGGGGCGAAGAGCGCGACGCCGTCGTAGCCCCAGTTCCGCGCGCCGGCGAAGTCGGCCACCGGCATGATCTCGATCGTGGTGACGCCGAGGTCGCGAAGGTACGGCAACCGCCCCTCGACCCCGGCAAACGTCCCTTCCGGGGAGAACGTGCCGACGTGAAGCTCGTAGATGACGAGGTCGAGCGCCGGCGCGGGCCGCCAGCGCTCGTCGCTCCACGCAAAGGCAGCCGGGTCGACGATCTGGGACGGCCCGTGGACGCCGTCGGGCTGAAAGCGCGACGCGGGATCGGGCAGCGGGGTTCCGCCATCCAGGATGTAGCCGTAGCGATCACCCGGAGCTGCGTCTTTGATCCAGGTCTCAAACACACCATCCCCGGTGTCGGCGAGCGGGTGGATCCCCGCAGCCGCGCCGTCGTGGATCCGCAGCTGTACCGGGATGGCGCTCGAGGCCCAGACCCGGAAGCGAACGCCGTCCAGCGACGGTACGGCGCCGAAGAAGGCAGAGTCCTGCCACGTTGCCACCGTTGAAGGGTGCATCAGTCCACCAGGTTGAGAATGCCCGCGACGGGGATGCGCAGCCAGTCGGGCCGGTTGTTCAGTTCGTAATTCAGCTCGTAGAGTGCTTTCTCGAGGACCAGCAGCCGGAGCAGTTCGTCGCGCTGAGTGGGGTTGGCAGGCACGAACAGCGCATGCGCCACGGCGCCGAAGTAACCACGCAGAAAGGCCGCGGTCGTCCATGTCTCCCAGACCTCTGCCCAGCCGGCGAGGCGTGCGAATGCGTCCGGTTGGGCCGGCGCGTAGGCGAAGAGACCGGCATGCGCGGCGTAGCTGAAGGACCGCATCATCCCGGCGACGTCCTTCAGCGGCGTTTGCTTGGTGCGACGAACAGTGATCGGCTTGGCCGGTTCACCTTCGAAGTCGAGGATGTAGAAATCTCCCTCTGCCCACAGGACCTGTCCGAGGTGATAGTCGCCGTGGACCCGGATTTTCGACGCGCTGAATTCCAGCGGAGGGATATTGCGGACCCGGTCGAGCACGGCCTGCTGACGCTCGAGCAACGACAGCACTCGGCGCGCAACGTCGTCGGGCAACGACCGCGCGCCGTGGCCGGTCTGGGCCTCGAGTGCCTGGAAGGCGCGCTGCGCCTCCCCGAGCGCGCTGGCGCCGATTGCCTGGAGGTCTTCGGCGGTGAACGGCTCGGGTGCAAACGCGATGTTGCCGGCGTCGGATGCCAGGGCGACATGCATCTCGCCGGTTCGCCGGCCGAGGCGTTCGGCGGTCTCGAGGTAGCCGCCGATCAGGTCTCTGGCGAGTGCGGGAGGCTCGGCCGCAATCGCTTCGGTGTAGGTGCGCAGCGGTGCCATCGCCGGTGGCAGCTGTCGCGACTGCACGGCACCGTAGAAGCGGCGTACCTCGTCGGTCGCGTGGGTCCAACCGTCGGCCTGGCTCTCGACCAGCTGCTGAACCATGGCGATGGTTGACGGCGCTTCGGCGAATCCGGCGTGCTCGAAGGCTCCTGCGACCGCCGGCACACGCGAGAAGCCGACGCGTTCAGTCAGATGCCGCCCGATTTCGAAATCGGGATTGACGCCGACCTCCAGGCGCCGGAACAACTTCATGAAGAGTCGATCGCCGAACAGCAGCGAGGTGTTGCTTTGTTCGCTCGAGACCCGCCGCGCCGCGAGATCGCCTTCTCCGCGGGTTGCGGCAAAGGGGGCGGTCTGGATGGCCCGGACCTGGCCCATTCGGGTCTTGATCGATTCCTGCTTCTCGAGTGCCTCGAGCAAGGCCTGAGCGAACCGGTCGTCGAGCCAGGCATCGAACAGCAGTCCCTTGCGCGCGCCCGTGATGCTGGCCAGGATCGCGTGTCCGGCCCGCTCCTGCAACCCGCGCACGTCGACGTGCGAGCAGATCGTCAGCGGCAGGAAGTAACGATCCCGCCCGCCGTCGCCGTACTCGACCTCGACGATTGTGAGAAACAGTGGCTGCGGCGCGCGACGCAGCAGACCCCAGTCGACGAACCGCGCCGCTCGGATCGGCCTCGCCTTGCCGCCGAACCATCGCTGTCGCTGCAGGAACTTCACGAGGAGGTCACGCTCGATCAACGTTCGGACGTTGCCGTCCAGCAGTGTGTCCCAGGCGACTCCCATGAAAAGCGCCGGCGCTTCGGGGGCTTCGGCCGGTTCCTCGCTCGGGATGCGCTCGCTGATCGCCGCGGCGCTCTGCTGCAGACGGAACCAGTAGAACGCGTACGCACTGAGCGTGAGGAAGTACGGCAGGTCGCCGATGCGCGGGAACTCGGTGAGCCCCAGCATCTCGACGGGTGTCATG
>JACDDJ010000830.1 GCA_013817065.1 Acidobacteriota bacterium | reverse complement strand
ATCGGCCCCCCGAGCGCGAGCGCCGCATCCTGCGGGCGAAGGCGGTAGGCCCCAAGCCAGGCGCCCGTGACCCAGTAAGCGACGGACCATCTAATGGATTTGTGAAAGGAGCGCCGCCTCGGGCGATGGAGCCCGCGATAAAGGCGTGGCTTTATGCTTCGGGCAGGGGCCTGGGAGCGTCGTAGCGACTAGCCTGTAATTGACATAATATGCATTATGCGAAATGTCGTACGGAAGCTGTACGCCGCCGTGCGCGCCGTGCGGGCACTCTGGGCCGCCGGGATGCGCCATGTTCCTACGCCGCCCTTCTGGCCCACCAGACCCGCCCGATCACCCTCGCCCCGTACCCGATCCCCGGCATGGAGATCCCGGACGGCGCGATGGTGATCGCCTGCCTCGGCTCGGCCAACCGGGTCTAGAACTGGGTTCTGCAGTACTCGGCCCTTGTGAGTGGCTCAGATTTCAAGTTCCAGAAGCCGCCTTCAGCAATGAAGTCCACGTCGCGCTCCCATAAAATCGAGCCCCTCCTGCTCAGAGGGAACCATGCGATTGGTGTGGATGTACAGGTCTTTGCTGAAGTGACAGCGAAGCTGGATTGGCCATATTGGTATCGGTGCGCAGGAGCGTGACGTTGCTATGCCCGTCCTTGACCCGAGCCTCTGCGGAGGCCCACGTGCACTCGCAAGTCAGGAACCGGTGCCGCCGGGAGTGTGCGATCTGAACGGATTCATGCTTCGCTCGCGCGCCTACACGCCGACGTGTCTGGCACCTGTCTAGTTTCATGGGCCCGTCTTGGATTCCGCAGGACATTACGAGCCCGTTGCAGATGACCTCATGCCCTGCTCATCTGCGCCGTTTCGACCCCGTACACGCTTCCGATCCGGCTGCACACGCGTCCCCCGGTGCCAGAAACGACGCTGCGTTGACCGCGCAGTTCTTCGACTTCGTCGATGACGAATCCTTTCCGTGTGTCGGCTCCAAGGCGGCGCTTGCGCGCGGTGCGATCCAGGCCCACGAGTTTCAAGCGCTCGGCAGCCGCGTCAACGACGCATCCCTGCTCGACAGGCTGCACGCGTTCGCCGCGATGGTCGAGGCCTCTGATTCCGCCGACACGACTGTGCATTCCTTCGTCAGCCTGTTCGACGGCCCGTTCGATGCAGGCGAACAGCGCTTCGAGGCGCTGCTGTGGTCGCAGTTGCAGCGCCTGTACGAGCTTGACGTGCGCCGGGGCAGCGGCTGGGCCGAAGACGTCAGCCGCGATCCGGACAGCCCTCAGTTCAGCCTCAGCCTTGGCGGGCACCCGTTCTTCGTGATCGGCCTGCACCCGGGGGCGTCGCGGATCGCACGCCGCTTCACCCACCCCGCCCTGGTGTTCAACTCGCACCGCCAGTTCGAGCAACTGCGCGCGGATGGGCGCTACCAGAAGATGCAGGCGGCAACGCGCGGGCGCGACAAGGCATTGCAGGGGTCGATCAATCCCAACCTCGCCGACTTCGGTGTTGCCAGCGAAACGCGCCAATACAGCGGCCGCGAGGTCGAGCCCGGCTGGAAGTGTCCGTTCCGCCTAAGGAAGGCGCACTGAGATGGCCCCCGCGCCCACTCCGCAGTCAGGCAGCGTCGCGGACACGCGCCGCATCCCGCCGTGCTCCGGTCGCTCCGTGGAACTGAATACCGGCGACGTGCTGGTCATCATCGACCCCGAAGGCCAACAGGTCAGCGACCTAACGGCCTTCGCCCGCGACGACCTCGCCGAGTACCTGTCCTCGGGCCGCTCGATCGACTACGCGGCCAAGTTATGGCTGAGCACCGGCGACCTGCTCTACTCGAACCGCAGCCGCCCGATGCTCACCATCGTCGAAGACACCTGCGGCCGGCACGACTTCACGCTGACCCCGTGTTCAAAGGAAATGTTCTCGATCATCTACGGCGAGACCGAGGGCCGGCCGGGTTGCGAAGGCAACCTGGCCTCCGCGCTGGCGCCTTACCAGCCCGCTGAAATACTGGTTTCAGGGTGCGGAAATCGCCGTTTCATCGCCGCACTCTGGGGCATACGAACGAAGAATCAATGGGTTGCATGCGTTTCTATGCTTGCGGATCAACTTTTTCGGAGGTGTCAAC
>JACDDJ010000829.1 GCA_013817065.1 Acidobacteriota bacterium | reverse complement strand
CCAACGCCCCCCGCCACGATGACACCGCAGTGTCGGCAAGCTACTACGAACTCCTCCACGGCATCGCGCAGCACGACTGCTACCACGCCGGCCAAATCGCGATATTGAAAAAAGGTCTTTAAACAAACACGGAGAACACCGATCTACGGATTTCACCGAACCACGTTAATAGTTCCGTGTAATCCGTTACTTCCGGATAGTCCGTGTTCTGTCTTGTTCAGTGTGATCCGTGAAGTTCCGTCTATTCGGTGTTCCGGCGGGCCGTGTAATCCGTCGATCCGTGCAATCCGTGTGATGTGGTTAGCGGACGGTCAGCGGCACTGACAGCTTCTGTGTGTACGGTCGCAGGCACAACTCGGCGCCGCAGGCCTGGAAGGTGATCTCGAGCGGAATGTCGACCTGGCCGGAGACGCCCTTCGCGACCGTGACCGGCACGGTCAACTCCACGGCCTTCTCGTAGTACAGCGAGTCGGTCCCGAAGTTCGCATCCTTCATCTTCTTCGGTGGCGGCGCCACGATCTGCTTCTCGCTGATCGTGAACGGCGCGTCCTTGGCGACCGCGATCGACAGCTTCTGCGGTCCGCCGGCGGGCTGCGACAGCGCATACAACTTCCATCCGCTCTGGATCTGCGCGCGCAGAACGATCTTCGCCGTGTCGCCGGCGGTGACGCCGGCGGAAACTGGTGTCGCCGACCACTCGACGATATCGGCGGGACGCTGTGGAGGGACGCCCATTACGCTCAGGAGAAACAGCAGGAGGAACATGCCGCCATCGTATCGCAACCTCTCTGCTAACATCAGGTTCTCGAATGGCAACCTATACAGCTAAAGACATTACGGTCCTCGAAGGGCTCGAGCCGGTCCGCAAGCGCCCCGGCATGTATATCGGCGGCGTCAGCGCCTCGGGCCTCCATCACCTGGTCTGGGAAATCCTCGACAACTCGATCGACGAGGCGATGAATGGCCACGCCTCCAACATCATCGTCACGCTCCACGAGGATGGTTGCTCGATCACGATTGCTGACGATGGGCGCGGGATACCGGTTGATAAGCATCCGAAGACGAAGAAGAGCGCGATCGAGGTGATCTTCACGACGCTGCATGCCGGCGGCAAGTTCGAGCATGGGAACTACAAGACGTCGGGCGGCCTGCACGGTGTCGGTGCGAGTGTCGTGAATGCGCTGTCCAAGGAGTTGATCGCGAGGGTTCGGCGCGACGGCGCCGAGTGGGAGATGGCCTTCAAGCAGGGTCATCCGGTTGGGAGCCTGAAGAAGATCGGACCTGCGCGCGGTACGGGGACGAGCGTCTTCTTCCGCCCCGACGCGACGATCTTCCCGAAGATCGAGTTCGATGCCGAGACGATCCGCCTGCGGCTCGAGGTGACGAGTTATCTACATCGCGGCGTGCGAATCACGTTCGAGGACCAGGCCAGCAATCAGAAGCACGTCTTCCAGCACGCGGAAGGCCTGTCCGACTATCTCAAGACGATTCTCAAGGAACGTAGCGCGACGCCGGTACACGAGGCCGGTTTCGCGCTGTCGCGCGATGGAGAGGACGGCGGTGTCCGGCTGGACGTAGCGCTCCAGTGGACGCAATCCACTGACGAGCACGTCCGCAGCTACGTCAACGGCATCCCGACCGGGTCAGGCGGCACCCACGAGAACGGATTCAGGTCCGGCATCGGCAAGGCGGTTCGCAACTTCATCGACACGCACAACCTGTCACCGAAGGGCGTAGCGATCACTGCCGAAGACATCCGCGAGGGACTGGTCGCGGTGCTCAGCGTATTTCTCGCCGAGCCGCAGTTCCAGGGCCAGACCAAGGACCGCCTCAACAATCCCGAAGCCATGGCGGTAGTCGATTCAGCGATCCGGCCGGCGCTCGAGCACTGGTTGAACACCAACATCAGCGTCGCGGAATCGATCGTCGCCCGCATCATTCTCGCGGCGCGCGCACGCGAGGCGAGCCGGGCCGCGCAGCAGGAAGTCACGCGCAAGACGGCGATGTCATCGCGCCTGACGCTCCCCGGCAAGCTCAGTGACTGCTCGACGTCCAACCGCGAAGAATCCGAAATCTTCATCGTCGAGGGCGATTCAGCCGGCGGCTCAGCAAAGCAGGGC
>JACDDJ010000204.1 GCA_013817065.1 Acidobacteriota bacterium | reverse complement strand
GTGCTGCGGGGTGCTGCGGGGTGCTGGGTGCTGCAGGGTTCCGGATGCTATGGTGACTCGGTATGAACGATCCGCACAAGCCGTTGCGCGACGACGTGCGACTGCTCGGGGAACTGCTCGGCGACACGCTTCGGACTCTCGAAGGTGAATCCATCTACCAGATCGTCGAGCAGGTGCGGGCGACGGCGAAGGCCGCCCGTGACGGCGATGAAGATGCCTTCAGGCACCTGGCCGAGGATCTGGCCTCCCTGCCGCTGGACGCCGCGGTCCCGGTGGCCCGTGCCTTCGCCCACTTTCTGAATCTCGCGAACATCGCCGAACAGCACCACCGCATCCGTCGCCGGCGCGAGTATCAACGCGATCCGCAGAGCCAGCCGCAACGAGGGTCCTGTGATGATGCCTTTGGACGGCTGATCGCAGCCGGTATTCCGGCGGACGAGTTATATCGGGCGGTGGCAAGTGCGCGAGTCGAGCTCGTCTTCACCGCCCATCCGACGGAGGTCTCCCGTCGCACCGTCGTCCAGAAACACAACAGGATCGCGCGTGCGCTCGCTGAGGGTGACCGGACGGACCTGACGATCCCTGAGACGACTGCTCGCCTCGCTCTACTGAGGCGCGAGATCGCGGGCAGCTGGGGAACGCGCGAGATCCGCATCGAGCGGCCCACGCCACTCGATGAAGTCCGAAGTGGTCTGATCGTCTTCGAGGAAAGCCTCTGGACCGCGGTTCCGGGCTATCTGCGCGCGGTCGACACGGCCCTCCTTCGCCACACCGGACGAACCCTTCCGTCGTCGGCGACGCCGCTGCGCTTCGGATCGTGGATCGGCGGCGACCGGGACGGTAACCCAAACGTCACGCCGGATGTGACGCGAAAGGCTTGCCTGTATGCACGCTGGATGGCGGCGCATCTCTACCTTCGCGACATCGATCTGCTGCGCGATGAACTCTCGATCGAGCACGCGACACCCGAACTGGTCGCGCTCGCCGGTGGTGACCGTGAGCCATACCGGCGCGTCCTACGCGACGTCCGCAAGCGCCTGACCGCAACGCTCGAATGGCTCGACGACGCCGTCCAGAGTGACGCAACACCCGATCCACCGGCCGTCATCTACCTCACACCGGACGACCTGGTGCGCACGTTGACGCTCTGCTCGGCGTCCTTGCAGGCGACAGGTTGCGGAGTGATTGCGGAGGGCAGGCTCGCCGACGTTCTTCGGCGCCTCGCTACCTTCGGTGTGACGCTGGCGCCGCTCGACATCCGCCAGGAAGCGGAGCGACACACGCAAGCACTCGACGCGCTGACGCGTGCGGCCGGACAGGGCTCGTACGCGGAGTGGGATGAGGACACTCGTGTCGCGTTCCTCGTCGAGGCACTCGCGGACGACGTTCCGCGTGTGCCGACGCTGAACACCTCGGATGAAATCGAGGATGTCCTGGACACCTTCCGGCTGATCGCCGCGACACCCGCTGGCTCGCTCGGCGCCTACGTGATCACGATGACGAGCCAGGCCTCGGACATCCTGGCGGTGGAGTACCTGCAGCGGGCGGCCGGCGTCACCACGCCGCTACGAGTGGTGCCGCTGTTCGAAACCTCCACCGACCTCGAGAACGCGAGTGCCGTCCTCGGCAGGCTCCTCGCGCTCGACTGGTATCGGGCCCGCGTCAACGGTCGCCAGGAGGTGATGATCGGGTACTCGGACTCGGCCAAGGATGCGGGTCGCCTCGCCGCCGGGTGGGCACTGCACAAGGCGCAGGAGGAGGTCGTCGAGACCTGCCGGACGCACGGCGTCGCAGTGACGCTCTTCCACGGGCGTGGCGGCAGCGTCGGACGGGGCGGCGGCCCCACTCACCTCGCGCTGATGTCGCAGCCGCCGGGATCGGTCGACGGCACGCTGCGGGTCACGGAACAAGGAGAAATGATCCAGGCGCTCTTCGGCTTGCCGGACATCGCGCAGCGCACGCTCGAGGTCTATACGACCGGCACCCTCGAAGCGTGGTTGACACCGGCGCCGGCTCCGCCCGACGCGTGGCGGACCCGCATGGACACACTCGCCCGCACCGCGAAGGACGCTTATCGCGCAACGGTCTACGACGATCCGCGCTTTCTCGACTACTTCCACGCCGCGACGCCCGAAGCGGAACTGACAGAGTTGAATATCGGCAGCCGTCCGGCGCGTCGCCGCCAGGGCAGTTCGGTGGGAAACCTGCGTGCGATCCCGTGGCAATTTGCCTGGACGCAGACGCGCCTGCTGCTCGGCGCCTGGCTCGGTGTGGAGGCGGCGCTCTCGGGCGCGATCGCACGCGGCGAACGCGACGAGCTGCGGCGCATGTATCGCGAGTGGCCGCATTTTCAATCAGCCATGCAGCTGATCGAAATGGTCCTGGCGAAGGCCGATGCGCGAATTGCCGCGGAGTACGACCGCCGCCTGGTGCCCGAGCATCTGCAGCCGCTCGGCGAGGAGCTGCGGGCCCGGCTCGCCAGTGCAATCAGCTGCGTTCTCGACGTGACCGGGCACACCGAACTCCTGGAGATGAATTCGGTGATCCGCCGATCGATCGATGTGCGAAACCCCTACGTGGATCCCATCAATCTCGTCCAGGTGGAGTTGCTCCGCCGGGTGCGCTCCGTTAACACTGGGGCGGGCCCGACCCGGGACGCACTGATGATCACAATCAACGGGATCGCCGCCGGGATGCGCAATGCCGGGTGAGACCCGCCGCGGGCCCGCGCGCTACCGGCGGCGCATCTTGCCCATGATCCAGAAGATCACCACCACGATCAGCGCCACCATGATGACGCCGACCCACATACCGGCCCTGAAGATGCCGCCCACCACCTCGCAGCCCGCACTCGAAACCGCGAGAATCACCAACAGTGTCAGCAGCGACAGGTTCTTCTTCGAAATCATCTTCCGCACCAGCCTTTCGCTGCCCCGTCAATGCAATTCGACTGCCCTTTACGCGTGGTAGGCTCGGAATTGCACCTTTCCTTTCGTAATGGAGTTGTTGAGATGGCGAAGAAGCGCGACGAGAAGACCCCGGACAGCACATTGACGACCCGCCAGGGTCACCCCGTTTCCAACAACCAGTCGCAGCGGACGGTCGGCAGCCGCGGTCCAGCGACCCTCGAGAACTACCACTTCCTCGAAAAGATCTCGCACTTCGACCGGGAGCGGATCCCCGAGCGCGTCGTGCACGCCCGCGGCTTTGTCTGCTACGGCGAGTTCGAAGCCGACGGGATGATCGGCAACGAGCCGACGACGAAGTACACCCGCGCCAAGCTGTTTGCCGGGAAGGGCAAGAAGACACCGCTTGCCATCCGATTCTCAACGGTCATTGGCGGCCGCGACTCGTCGGAGGTTGCACGCGATCCCCGCGGATTCGCCGTCAAGTTCTACACCGAAGACGGCAACTGGGACCTCGTCGGCAACAATCTCGCGATCTTCTTCATCCGCGATGCGGTGAAGTTTCCGGATGTCATCCACTCGCTCAAGCCCGACCCGATCACCTTCCGGCAGGAGCCGAATCGGATCTTCGACTTCATGAGCCAGACGCCCGAGTCGATGCACATGCTGACGCACCTGTTCAGCCCCCGCGGCATCCCGGCCTCGTACCGGCACATGGAAGGCTTCGGCGTGAACACCTACAAGATGGTGAACGCCGACGGCGGCACTGTGCTCGTCAAGTATCACTTCCATCCGCGTTGCGGTCTGGCCAGCCTCACGGCCGAAGAAGCCGGCAACGTCCAGGCGAAGGATCTCGGGTCGGCGTCGAAGGATCTCTTCGAAGCGATCGAGCGCAAGGACTTCCCGCAGTGGGACATGTTCGTGCAGATCATGGACGACAACGAGCACTCCGAACTCGAATGGGATCCGCTCGATGACACCAAGATCTGGCCGGAAGACCAGTTCCCGCTGCGGCACATTGGCGTCATGACCTTGAATCGGAACGTGTCGGATCATCACAATGAGAACGAGCAGATCGCGATGGGCACCGGCGTGCTCGTCGACGGCCTCGACTTCTCCGATGACAAGATGCTGGTCGGCCGCACGTTCTCGTACTCGGACACGCAGCGTCATCGCGTCGGCACCAACTACCTGCAGCTCAAGGTCAACCAGCCCAAGGGTGTCGAAGGCGTCCAGACGAACCAGCGTGGCGGTCAGATGTCTCACGGGGTGGACCTGGCGCCGGGACAGAATCCGCACGTCAACTTCGAGCCTTCGATCCACAACGGACTGCACGAAGCGCCGCGGAAGCCGTACAACGGGCCAGAGATCAAGGGCCGCCTCACCCAGAGCGTTCTCGAACGCCGCAACGACTATGTGCAGGCGCGCGCCCGCTACAACACGATGATGGACTGGGAGCGCAACGACCTCGTCGCCAACATGGGCGACCTGTTGTCACAGTGTGAGCGGGACGTGCAGGAGCGGATGCTCTGGCACTTCTTCCTGGTGCATGACGACTACGGCACGCGCGTCGGCAAGCTGCTCAACTTGACGGCGGGCGACGTCTCGAAGCTCGAGCCACTCACCGGCCAGGTGCTGACCGACGAAGATCAGAAACGTCTCGGCAAGCTGGGGAACAACGGCGACAAGATCGATCCGAACGCCTGGGGCAAGTGGACGTCCTCAGTCCACAACTACCAGGCGAAGGCCGACGAGGTTCTCAACGGAATGGTGAAGACCGAGCCTGCGCCCGTGCCAACGCCGGCCTGACGTCCTACCCAAACAGAAGCGGTCCCGCACTCAAGTGCGGGGCCGCGTCTTGTCCTTCTTCGTCCCCTTCAAACTCGATAACGACACGTAGCTCTGCGCCGGCGGCTGGCGCCGCCACTTGTAGCCTGTGAAGCGCAGCACCAGGAACGCGACCGCGAGTCCGACAACGACAAGAACGGCGACGCCCTGCCAGTCCAACGTCATTGGAACCCCATCAGGCGTCCGCACTGAAAGACGACGAGCGCGGCGACGTATGCCATCGCCGTCTGGTAACTGAACATGAAGATCGGCCACTTCCAGGAGCCGGACTCGCGGCGCACCACCGCGATCGTGCTCATGCACTGACACGCCAGCACGAAGAACACCATCAGCGCCAGGCCGGAGAGTGGCGTGAACAGCAGCGATCCGTCGGCGCGCCTCGCCTCGCGCAGCGATTCGCGCAGCGACTGGTTCTCTTCGTCGGCGTCGCCGATGTCGAACACGATTCCGAGGGTCGAGACGAATACCTCGCGCGCGGCAAACGCGCCAAGGATTCCGACGCCAACTCGCCAGTCCATCCCGAGCGGCGCCAGCACCGGCTCCATCACACGCCCGAGACGGCCGGCCACGCTGGACCTGACCTGCGCGCCCTGCTCACGGACCGCCAGCGTATCGATCGCCGACTCGCGTTCAGCCGGATCCGCGATCGAACTCTCGACCGTCGACCGCTGCGCTTCGAAGCGTGCCGCAGTGTCAGCGTTTTTTGGATAGCTCAGGGCGGCCCACATGATGATCGTCAGCGCGAGGATCGTCGTGCCGGCATCCGTGAGGAAGGATCGCACCGACCGCCAGGTCGAGCGGAACAGCACCCGTCCAACCGGCCAGCGATAAGGCGGCATCTCGAGTACCAGCGTCGGTTTCGGTCCCTTGAGGACGGTGCGGCGCAGCACCGCCGCCGCCAGCAGCGCCGCGCCCACCGAGATCCCGTACATGGTGAACAGCGCCACGGCGCCGAGCGAGATACCGCCAACCAGCGTCGCGTCCTGGGCGAACACCGTTCCAATGACCAGGACGTAGATCGGCAACCGCGCACTGCACGACATCAGCGGCAGCACCATCATCGTGAGCATGCGGTCGGTACGATTTTCGATCGTCCGCGTCGCCATGACGGCCGGCACCGCGCAGGAGAATCCGGACAGCATCGGGACGAACGACTTGCCATGCAATCCGACCCGTCCCATGACGCGGTCGATGACAAACGCCACGCGCGCCAGGTAGCCGGCGTCCTCGAGCACGCCGATGAACAGGAACAGCATCGCGATCTGCGGCACGAAAACGACAACGTTGCCGACCCCGGCGATGACCCCGTCGACGAGGAGATTTCTGAAGGGGCCCTCCGGCATTCGGTCGGTGATGGCGCTCTGCAGCGACGTCACGCCAGTCTCGATCGCGCCAATGAGCGGCTCGGACCAGCTGAAGAGCGCCTGGAACAACGCCAGCATGACCACCGCGAACACGACCAGGCCCCACACCTTGTGCGTGAGCACCGCGTCGATGCGATTCGTCCATCGTCGCTGCGGCTGCGACGCTTCGGAGACCGTCTCGCGCACGAGGGTATCGACGTGCGCATAGCGCGCGCCGATGATCTCGAGGTCGAGATTGCGCCCCGCCACCGCCGCGGCGGCGCGAATCTCGTCGGCGGCGCGGCGGACTGACGGGTGGATCCCCAGCAATTCGTCCGGCGGGCTGTCGTCGATCGACAGCAGCAGCCACGTCGCCCACGGCCGCGACACGTCGGCGAGATGCGGCGCTTCTTTCGCCACCACCGCCGCCAGCCTCATCACATCGTCATGCGCAGGCTCGTCCAGCGACGGCAGCTTCACCGCGCGCGACGGCCGTTGCAGGGTGTCGGCTATGGTGTCGCGGAGCCGGTTCAGCCCTTCGCGGGTTCTCGACGCGATCGGAACGACCGGGACGCCGAGCAGCGTCGAGAGCCGTTCGTGGTCGATCGACAGTCCCTCGGCGCGGGCTTCGTCGATCATGTTGAGCGCAATCACGACGCGTCCGCCCGTCTCGATGATCTCGCTCGCGAAGTAGAGGGCACGGCCAAGCGCGGTGGCATCGGCGACGACGAGGACGAGGTCTGGCCGGATTCCACCTCGGCCGAGGACGGCGTCGACCGCGACCTGTTCGTCCTGCGAGCGCGCGCTGAGGCTGTACGATCCGGGCAGATCGACGAACTCGACCGCACCGATCTGCGGCAAGTGCGCGGTCGCCGAGGTCCGCGTCACGGTGACGCCCGGGTAGTTGCCCGTCCTGACCTGAACGCCGGTGACGGCGCTGAACAGGGTGGACTTGCCGGAATTCGGATTGCCGGCAACAAGGATGATGGGCTGTCGAGCGGGTGCGGACGTTCGCAGTCGCGCGTCAGCCAGGCCGGCCGGGGCAGGGGTCAACGCTGCGGCTCGTCGACCTCGATGCCTGCCGCTTCGGCGCGCCGGATCGATAGGGAGTAGTTCCTGAGTCTGAGCACGATGGGATCGCCGAGGGGAGCAACCCGCGTGATGATGACGCGGGTGCCGGGGACCAGGCCCAGCTCGAGCAATCGGCGCGCGACCGCGCGCGGGCTCCGGATGCCGCGAACAATGGCGGCCGTGCCGAGCGGAACGAGATCGAGCGTACGGACGGCGGAACCCATTGACGCCATATTGAGAACTGTCTCAACAAGGATAACTCCGACCATTCTGGTCGGTCAAGGGACCCCCAGCTGTGCGCGTCTCTGTTTCTGCTGTGCCCTAGAATCAACCGATGACTTTCCTGCTCGAGCCATGGCCCTGGTATGTAGCTGGGCTTGCCGGCGTGCAGCTGATTCGCCGCCTCGACC
>JACDDJ010000203.1 GCA_013817065.1 Acidobacteriota bacterium | reverse complement strand
TGACGAGCAAGCGAAGCGCCTGATTCACTGACGCAGAATCCGGAAAGGCATCCACCAGGTCAGGTTCGAGAAACACCACATTTGTGCCCGCCCGGTAGGCTTCGTGGTGAACACCGCGCTTGCCACACGAGAAATCGTATTCGGGCCGCAAGTTGTCGGCGTTAGCTCGCGGCGTCTCAGGATCCATAAGTTTTGCGCTCTTGTGCCGTCGCTGTACGGGCACTGATCAACCGGATGCGCGCGCCACGCTCAGTATACGACAGCACCAGCAGGCGCCCTGAGGAGGACATCCCGATGCTCAGGAGCCGCCGTTCGCCCACCGAGTGATCGGGATCTGGAATAACGAGTTCCAGCGGGTCGCCAAACGCCGTTATTGCTTCCGTGAAGGCGCCGCCAAGTTTTGCGGCATTTTCGCTGGCCTTCGTCGGGGTAACGCGTATCGGTTGCGGCGATCCCGGAGCCCTCGCTCGCGCAACGGCTCTCGGCGCTACAATCAGCCGTGCAGTTGCGGTTCTTTATCGATCCCTCGACTGGCCAGCCGCACATCTACGGCTACGACGTGACCGACGCGGAGGTTGAGGACGTGCTGAGTCGCCCGATCGAGGATCGGCCGGGCACCGAAGGGTCGCGGGTCGCGTCGGGGCAGACCGAAGCCGGTCGATATCTCAAGGTCATTTATGTTCCGGACCCCGCGCCGGGTTCGTTGTTCGTGATCACCGCTTACGACCTTGGACCGAAGGCCCTGAAGGCGCTTCGGCGCAGACGAAAGAAGTGATGAAGCAATCCAAGTATCCAGACGGTTGGGACGAGGCCCGCGTGAAGCGAGTGCTGGCCCACTACGAACAACAGTCCGACGAGGAGGCGGTCGCCGAAGACGAGGCGGCCTACGAGTCAACGACGCACACGGCGATGG
The DNA here is from genome assembly GCA_013817065.1 of Acidobacteriota bacterium. GTDB lineage: Bacteria > Acidobacteriota > Vicinamibacteria > Vicinamibacterales > 2-12-FULL-66-21 > JACDCA01. The sequence goes on along the minus strand of JACDDJ010000203.1, from coordinate 6,667 downwards.
AAGTTCCCGTCGACCTCGTGCCCGCTGTTCGCGAGCTGTTGGCCAAGCGTCGCGCCGGGTAGTGCGGCCGAGCCGTGACGTCTAACACGGGGTTGCACAAAACGGGCAGGCTCGTCTCAGACGAGTCTGACATCGTGGGACCTCAGGCAGGGACGCGAGAAGGGTAGCCGAGGTCCTGGCCGAGTTACAGCTCCGCCGACAGGCGCCCGTCCGCTTTTAATGGAGAAGCACGCTGTGTGCCCACGGGCCGAATTCCCGTCGCTCGCAACATCGCCTTCGCGATCTTCAGTCCCCCCCCTCCCCGACGGTTCGATCGGGTTGGCATAATCTGCGGCTTCATTGCAGACCAGCCGCAAGTCGATAATGGACGCGCGGTGTTCAACGGCGACGCGGAGGATGACGTCGTTGAACATCATCAGCGCGACTCTGGCCCGCGTCGCTACCTCGGGGTCCTCCAGCGCCCCGTTGTAGATGGTGCAGATGGTCGTCGGCAGGCCGGCTCCGAGAGCCGGCTGCACGGCTGCTCGATAGGCTGCCTCGAAACCATCCACGATTTCGGCCAGATGTCGCAACGGATCAGAGGTTAGCGTCGCGCCACGCTGGATCAGATCGCCATGTCCGAGCGCGTCATTGCCGCCAACAGACACCACCAGGTGCGTCGCATCACCGGGGATCTCCTTGACCTGTCGGGCCATCGACCGAGTCGTCGCGCCGTCGATCGCCAGCAGTGTGGCGCTCGCCCCTTCCGGAAGCATCGCGCGCAGGTGGGTCACCACGTCTGGCTCCGTTCCTGTATACGAGCGGTTGTCGAAGATCGAGTCACCGAGCAGCACGATGTGAGGCACATGTCTCCTTGGGTTCAGAATGCTGCGCCAACAACCCGATGACGCACGTTGGCACCGTCGTTCGACCAGGCGAAGCGTCGGCGACACGGAGAATCATACCGAACACGATGGACAGGACAGGTCAACACAGCGGCGGAGGCACCCATCCAAGCGGAGGCGATGCTGAGAACGGAGTAGGTTAAGTTATTGCTCATGACCTTTGAACCCCTCACTTTTCGGTTCTCCGAAGCGCTGGTGCTGGCTGCCGATCTCCACAGACATCAAGCGCGCAAAGGCACGGCCATCCCGTACATATCCCACCTGCTCGCAGTCACCGCAGTTGCACTCGAGTTCGGCGCCGATGAAAACGAAGCAATCGCTGCGCTGTTGCATGACGCCATTGAGGACGCCCCGTCGCAGCTCGGCCAGGAGAAAGCCATTGTCGTTCGTCGCCTGATTGAGATGAAGTTCGGCCCCAGCGTCCTCGACCTTGTCGAGTCTTGCACGGATGCGGACGTCCAGCCCAAACCGCCGTGGCTGGAACGCAAATGCGCCTACATCGAGGCGATCGCGCACAAGTCGCCGTCAGCCGTGCTCGTGTCGGCCGCTGACAAGCTGCACAATGCGCGCGCAATTCTGCGCGACCTGAGAACGGACGGACATAAAGTCTGGGAACGATTCAACAAGGAAACCACGGCGGTCATGATTGTTGGCTACTACCGAGGCTTAGTCACGGCATTCCAAACCAGGACGTCAGAATTGCCCGATGGCCGGCTTCGGCCCGTCGTTCAGGAGTTGCATGATGTTGTCGCGATGCTCGAGCATGAATCGGGCGTGGAAGGCAGATGGCCCCCTGCAGCCAGGTGCTGAGCGGCGTGATCCACAGCCACTATGAAGCCAATCAAACTTCTTCCTTGCGTCTCTCACGTAACGGCGGCGAAGCTCACCCGGACGGTCGAAGGCGACATCTGTGCCTGTGACTTCTACGTCGAGGGGGCGGAAGCTGGTGTGGAGGTCCCCGGCGGGTATCAGCTCAATGGAATTCTAAACATCGACCATCACGCCCCCGGCACCCGAATGGCGCGGGTAATCTCCAGCGCGAACCTCGCCATTGCCCATGTTCGCCAATGCGGTTTGCCGGCCGGACAGATCGTGATCAATCACACCGATTGCGACAGCATTTTGAGCTCTGGTGTTGCCGCTGGACGCCTGGACCCGGCCGGTCGTTTCGGAGAAGCCGCAATCGCCGCGGACCATACGGGCAAGGAGAACAACATCGCGGATCTTCTCCAAGGTCTCGATCACAAACGTGACGTTGAGTTGTCCTTCTCGAACCTCGAACGATTGCTCGCTGGCCAGGCGTTGGACGGGGTGGCGCAAGCGGCACTGGATACTCGAAGGAGGAAACGGAAAGCAGCGGAGGATGTCGTGAAGTCAGGCCAGGTGTCGGTCGGCGGCGGTATGGCTTTCGGGGTCCTCCGCGAGGTCATTGACGGTGAGTTCTTCCCCGAGCTGCTCCCCGATGCCATCGTGATCCTCGTTGCTTCTAAGGTCGCCGACACTGACCTCTGGAAGATGAAGCTCCGCCTCGGGTTGGCGGCCCCAGAGGGCTTCAACCTGCACGCCCTTGGCCTGCAGAGTTTCGATCCAGGTTACGGCGGCCGGTGGAACGCCGGCTCCAACTCCCGCGCCGGAGGTACCGTTCTGACGCCCGAGGACTACGCAGAGAAGATTCGCGCGAGGTTGGCCTCGTGGCCGACCCCTGAAACCCGAGCGCAGTGAGCCGCAGTCGGATGCGGTTAGCGCTTGCACATCTCGCCGCAGTCCTACGTCTCGCTACAGAATCAATACTTATGACCTCACCCCACACAGATCACACCGTGCTCGACTGGGCCTCACGCGCACTGAACGAGGCAGTGATGGGGTTCCTTGCCATCGTTGCGCTTGGTACCGCGATCGGCCCGCTGGTGTTCGAGGTGTCCCCCGGCACCGATCGACTCCTGAGTGTCGTCGAGGTCTTGATACTCACTCTCTTCATCGCAGATTTCGTTGTCCAGTTTGCGGTCGCCAGCGATCGCTCGGCCTGGTTGCGGAGCCCTTGGCGCATCGTCGACGCGGTCTGCATCGTCGGACCGCTTCTTTCCTTCCTGCCACAGGTCTCCGACACGGTGCGTGGGGCGCTGGTGTTCCGCTTCCTCCGCGTCGGTCGCGCGGTCGCGTTCGGTGCGCGAGCCGGTGCGGTTGCGGTCCAGAGACGCGCAGGCTCGGCGACGGCGGTGCACCGAGGACCGGCCGTGGTCACGGTTGTAAAACCGCGGGGCGAATCCTCGCCGAAGCCAGCTAGTTGGGCAGAGCTCCTTGGATCGAGGTCTCTCCACGAGCCGAGCTGGTACCACGTCGCGAACGTCGATCGCGCTCGGTTTTCCGAGCTGGCATCAACAGCCGGACTCCTGGAGGGCGATTGGGTGCACATGCACGAGCTCGAGGGCGGAACTTTCGTCAAGACCTCCCTGGCGCCACCACCATGTTCTTATGGCTTGCCGGCATCCCGGAGAGTGGCTTCCCTGAGATGTCGAAGAACCGGTTGCTCCTTCACCTCTCGGATGCCGGGCTTCTTAGCGCGTGCCCCTTTCAAGTTGACCTGGCGGGCGCGCTCACGTCTCCAGCTCCGGTGCAGCTTGCCGCGTTGAGCCTTCCCGTTCGGGCGACGTATCGAATCCTTGCGCTGCTGGGCGAGCGATACAAGATTGTCGCGCAACGGCAAGAGGAAGGGATCCGTCATCTCGAGGAGGCCCACGTGGATGCTCGCGGCGCGCGGTTTCTACGCGAGGCGTTTCGCCTGCAGCGTGGGATTACCGCGGCGAGTGCGGATTTGTGGCGTCTCAAAGAGATCGTCCAGAAGCTGGCGGATGGCAAGGTTCCGCTGCAGGGCGCAGACGCGCAGAACGAACCGCCCCTCAACGAGTTGCTGAGCGAGTTCGAAGTTGTAGATCAGGACTTCCGCAAGATCAAGGAGGATCTGAAGTCGCTGATGGAGCTTCACATGAACATCACCTCGTTTGAGATGAACAAGTTCATGAAGCTCCTGGCGATCGTCGGGTTCCTCGGCCTGATTCCCTCTGTCGCAGGCGGGCTCCTGGGGATGAACGTAGCGGGCAACCCCTGGTCCGTCACGCTCGGGCAGGTCGCGTTCGGAATCGCGATGGGCATGGCCATCTCACTCTACGTGTTCGCGATCAAAGGATGGCTGCGTTGAACAGCCAGATGTCCTGACCAACCCTGTCACACCTCCGCCATATACTGCTCCGTGAACGGAGGCCACCCTGGCTGTCGACTACTACCATCACCTGATCGTCACCGGCGCACCGAAGGCGGTCGCCAGCTTCGTCGATCGCATCGCGCTTGTGGTCACACGCCGCGTCGCGGGCGTCACCACCCGGGACGCGGCGCCGTTTTCCTTCCAGTCGCTCTACGCGCTGACCCGCCAGAAGGGCGATATCCCCTCGGACCCTTACGATATGGTCCGCTGGCCGATCGTTCGGCGTGGCCGAACAGCCTATGTCCGCTATCGCTTTCACACGCGTAGTTTCGAAATGTTCGATCCATTGAAGAGGCTGACACGCGCGCTGCCTGATGTCCGAATTGCACTAGTCACGATCTGCCTGGACGACAGCGACTTTGGGGCCTATTCGTTCGAGAAGGGGCGCATGAATGGTAAGTGGCTGGGGGACGACTGGCGCACCCCGTTCTGGGAACGAGCAGCGCGCGACCTCGGAATCCCGCTTGACGAGGCCTATGAGGACGCCGCCGCCGAGGGCCGCGCCGAGTCGATGATGCTCGATGCGGCGATGCGGATCGCCGCTGGGAACGAGCGGCGTTATGACTGGTCGGGTGGGCGCGTATACCGGGACCTCTGGGACGAGCGCGCCGCCATGATGAGTGATCTCACGACGGCGCTTCAGGGGCTGAAAGACGGGTGACAGGTGGCGCCGGGTGGGAGCAACGCACCTCGTCGATCCTGACCCCTACGACTTCTTCCGCAGCCTCGGCTTTCCTTTCGATCGCGGCGCCTGGCTCTCTTGCAAGAGTGCGAGGCGGCTCACGAGGTCCTCGTGGAGGACGCGCATCTGGGTTCCGAGCTCGGCTCGGAGCACTGCCCCCTGCCCTTCCATTTTCATTTGGAGCGCCGCACCCTGCGCCGCCATCTCACTCCGGACCGCTGAGCCTTGGGCTGCCATCTCGGCCCGAAGCGCTGCACCCTGCTCGGCCATCTCGCCGCGCACGGCAGAAAATTCACCACGCATCTCGGTGCGCAGTTGCGAAACCTGCGACGTCAGGTCGTCGATCCGGGCAGGAAGCTGTTCGAGTCGGGTCACGCGTTGCTCGAGACTTTCTACTCTGAATTCAAGGGGTTGCAGCGGCACGTCAATCTCCTTGCTCGTAGCCGCTCGCCACTCACCGGCGAACGGACGCGCGGGAGATCTCGCCAATGCCATGCCGGCTCGACGAACGACGACGCTACCATCGTCGGGAGTAGCGGTGCAACGCCCTGAGGAGGACATCCCGATGCTCAGGAGCCGCCGTTCGCCCACCGAGTGATCGGGATCTGGAACAACGAGTTCCAGCGGGTCGCCAAACGCCGTTAGTCCTTCCGTGAAGGCGACCCCTACGACTTCTTCCGCGTCCTCCGCGTCTGCTTCCGTCGCGGCGACTGGCCTTCCTGCAACAGCGCGAGGCGGCTCACGAGGTCCTCGTGGAGGACGCGCATCTGCGCTCCGAGCTCGCCCCGGAGCGCTGCACCTTGAGCTGCCATCTCGGCCCGAAGCGCTGCACCCTGCTCGGCCATCTCGCCGCGCACGGCAGAAAATTCACCACGCATCTCGGTGCGCAGTTGCGAAACCTGCGACGTCAGGTCGTCGATCCGGCCAGGAAGCTGTTCGAGTTGGGTCACGCGTTGCTCGAGACTTTCTACTCTGAATTCAAGGGGTTGCAGCGGCATATCAATCTCCTCGCTCGTAGCGGCTCGCCACTCGGCGGCGAACGGCCCCGCGGAGATCTCGCCAATGCCATGCCGGCTCGACGAACGACGACGCTACCATCGTCGGGAGTAGCGGTGCAACCCGCGGGACAGCTTTCGACGAGGTCACCTCGGCGAGATCAAATCCCGAGCGACGTCACCCTGATAGCGAGGAATGACGTGGACATGCGCATGCGCAACTGTCTGACCTGCAGCGGCGCCGACACTGAGCCCGAGGTTGTAGCCGTCCGGTGTGCGGGCCGTCTCGATGCTCTGTCGCACATCATTGGCGAGTGCCCACACGGCCGCCTGCTCCTGCGCCGTCAGGGCGAAGAAATCGGTTCGTGCCGACGCGGGACGATGAGGCAGTGGCCGTCGCTTAGTGGGTAGGAGTCCAGGAATGCCGCGGCGAGCGCATTCTGCGCAACGATTGCGCCGTCAGTCAGGCGTTGGCAGAATGGGCAGGGCACGAGCGAGGACGCAGTTCCGCGTCCCGCCGCTGCCTCGTGCTTCTCTCGGGGTCAGATCTTGTTTCTTGCACAGCGCCTACATTTGCGGACACTCGTGCAAGAAACAAGATCTGACCCCTACGACTTCTTCCGTGTCCTCCGCGTTTGTCCAGGAGCTCGTCAAACCTAGAACAGCGCGACGGTGATAAGGTGAAGGCCTACTAGGTGCGTCAGGTGAGACGTGTGGTGGTGAAGTACAATCTCCGCCTGAAGGCCTGATATGCCGTACAACTACGAGCTGATCGTGGTCTGGAGTGCGGAGGATGACGCGTTCGTCGTGGAAGTCCCGGACCTGCCTGGGTGCATGGCCCACGGTA
>JACDDJ010000202.1 GCA_013817065.1 Acidobacteriota bacterium | reverse complement strand
GTGCGCTGTCGTGCTCGAGCAGGCACAACGGGCGGGCGCAGAATACCGCCAGGCTGCCGTCAAGGCAGGCGAACCGGCGAAACGGCTCGATGCGGTCACGCTGGGAGACGGCGCCTCTCTCGCGGCTGACACCTTTGTCTTCGCCTGCGGCCCCTGGTTGGGCTCCCTGTTCCCGGAAACTGTCGGCAACCGTGTTCGCTCTACGCGGCAGGACGTCTACTACTTCGGCCAGCCCTCCGGGGACCGCCGGTTCGAGCCGCCGGCACTGCCGGTGTGGATCGATTACGGCGACCGGCTGATCTACGGCATCCCCGGCAATGCGCACCGAGGCTTCAAGATCGCCGACGACACGCACGGTCCTGCCTTCGATCCCACGAATGGAGATCGTCAGCTCCGGGGGGACGATGTCGAGCGGACCCGCGCGTTCGTCCGCCGCCGGTTCCCGCTGCTGGCTGACGCCCCGCTCCTCGGCGGCGAAATCTGCCAGTACGAGAACTCCCCCGACAGCCACTTCATCGTGGATCGACACCCGGCCGCCTCGAACGTCTGGATCGTGGGCGGCGGATCCGGTCACGGGTTCAAAATGGGCCCGGCCCTCGGAGAGATGGTCTCGAACCTCGTGCTGAGGGATGAAGCGCCGGACCCCCAGTTCGCCCTCGCTCGCTTCACCACACGCCGGGAGCCCTGAATGCGATCGACCCTGATCACCGCAGCCATTGCCGTCACGATGGCGGTTACACCGTCGAGCCCGCCGGAGAACGCCGCACTGGCGCAGCTCGCGCAGGAGCTGACAGACCACTCAGATCCCGGCATGTGGGACGACATGGAAGGGTCGCTCGTCCGCGAGCGCGTCCTGATGCTCTCGGAGGAAGCGGCCGTCGCGGAAACCCGGTGGGCGACGCAGTTCCTGAAGAAGCTTCAAGCCGTCGATCGGTGGAAGCTGACCGGCGAGGATCGCGTCACGTGGGAGCTGCTGGAATGGGAAGCTTCGATGATCGCCGACCGCGGCGAGTTCTTCTGGCTCGACTCACCGGTGACGCCGTACACCTCGCCACTGCGAACGATCACGTCGCGTTTCGCGGCGGCTCGCCTGCAGACCGCAGAGGATCGTCAGCGGTACCTCGACGGCCTTCACCGGCTCGTGCCGTTCGCGGCGCAGATTCAGGCGAAGCTCACGGGGCAGCTCGGACGCGGCATCGTCCTGCCCGTGGCACAGATCGACAACGTGGTGCCGTTCATCCGGACCTTTGCGGCCGGGCCCGGGAGCAACCCGTTCGTCGTTGCCGAAACGCGCCTGACATCAGTTGCCGCGGATCTCAGGACCGCGTTCGCAACCGAGGTCCACACGACGATTGCGGATCACGTCGCGCCTGCGTTCCAGCGGCTCGCTGCCTTCGTCGAAGGGCCATATCGCGCACGAGCGCCGAACGGGGTGGGGTTGAGCCAATATCGGGGCGGCGACCGTTACTACCGCTTTTTGGTGCGGCAGCACACGAGCCTCGATCTCACCCCACAACAGATTCACGACATCGGGCTCGCCGAAGTCGCGCGGTTGGAGCGCGAACTCGACGCCGCCCGGCAGCAGGCGGGTTTCGCGGGACCGCTCTCGGATTTCCGGACCTTTCTCAAGAGCGACAGCAGATTCATCCCGCAGACAGCCGAGCAGATCGGTGAGCGGCTGATGGCGGCAGCCGCCCGTATCGAGCCGAAGATCCCGGCATTCTTCACCGCACGTCCCACAGCCGGCTACGGCGCACGCCGCCTGGCCCCGGCACTCGAACCGCTGATGACGTATGGCTACTACCAGGCGCCGAACACCGTTGACCCGAAGGGCTACTATCTGTACAACGGCCTCGGCCTCGCCGATCGATCGCTGCTGAACGTCGCCGCGCTCTCGTATCACGAGCTGGTGCCGGGCCATCACTTCCAGATAGCGCTGACCAAGGAGAACACCAGCCTTTCGGGATTTCGGCAGCGCGCCGGCTATACCGCGTACCTCGAAGGCTGGGGAGAATAGGCATCCGACCTCGCCGGCGAGATGGGCATGTATACAGACCCGTACGATCGCGCCGGACGGCTGTCGATGGATCTGTTCCTCTCCACCCGTCTCGTCGTCGACACCGGCATGAACGCGCTCGGCTGGTCACGCGAGCGCGCGATGGATTACATGCGCGAGCACACGTTCGAGTCTGAGACGCAGATCAAGACAGAGTCTTTGCGCTACTCGACTGACCTGCCGGGGCAGGCGCTCGCGTACAAACTCGGCAGCCGCGGGATCCGTGAGCTGCGCGAGCGGCTCCGCCAGGAACTCGGCGCTCGCTTCGACATCAAGCGCTTCCACCAGGCGGTGCTCGGTCATGGCGCGATGCCTCTCAAGGTGCTCGAGGATCACGTCAGGCGAGAGATGGTTGATCAATCGCGCTAGCGCCGAGGCGTCCACGGCGCACCCGCGGCGTCCAGCGCGGAGCGCAAGCTGGCGATCTCCCCGCTCACCAGCGCATCCAGCTCGCGCGTGAGCGTCGCGAGTTCGCTCGCGGCAGTCTCGACATCACGCCGCTGAGTCGCGGTCGGCATCTGCCGCGTCTCCCATGAACTCATCGCCGATGACACCCGCCCTGCGATCGACGCGGCCGCGGCCTCGTTCAGCCGCCGCCGCGCGGGGTCGCCCGACAGCCGCCGGGACAGACCGGCGAGCGCGGTGCCCGCCGCGTCGATGCGTCCGAATAGCAGCTTGTCAGCCGTGGGCGTCACGAGCAGGGCCGCACGCATGTGCCGGAGCTCGTCCTGCACGCGATCGAGTCTTTCGCCGGCGGCAGCGGTCCGTCGACGGAGCTCCGATACCTGCGCCTGAAACGCGGTGACCTCGGAGAGCGTCGTCCCCTGGGGCAGGTTGTTGACCGGCTTCACCTCGAAGGACTGCGGCGCCCCGATCACGCGCACGCCTGAAGCAGACACGATCATGAGGGTCGCCGTATACCGGCCGGGGGCGACGAGCGGCCCCTTCGGCGGATCGCCCCACGGCGGCCGGAACCCGGCGGGCCGGAGATCGATCGGCTCCGGGCTCGGCCCGCGCAGGTCCCAGCTCACCCGGTGCAGCCCTGCTTTCGCCGGCGCCGCGATGCGGCGGACCGCCCGTCCGCTCGCATCCGCGACAGCGACGATCACCTGCGGCGCCTCCTCGAGCGATTCCACGAACAGCTTGTCGAATCCCGGGAACGGAACGTCCGCCTTCTTCTCGCGCAACTTTTTCTCCTCAGCCTGCCTTGCCTCGTGCGCCGACGTCGGAGCCTCCTTCAGGTGATACGTAAGCACCGCGCCAAACGCGGGATTTTCAGCCGTGAAGTCGTCGCTGCCGAGCTCAGGACGGCCCCGCGCCTGCGCCACCTGGTGTGGGACGAACCACCAGGCATCGCGCACCGGGAAGAGCGTCCCCTCGTCGCCCACCGTGCCCGCCGCGAGCTCACGCAACGGCGAGTAGTCGTCCAGCACGTAGAAGCCGCGGCCGAACGTCGCGCCGACGAGATCGTTGTCGCGCCGATGGATCTTGAGGTCGCGGAAGGCAATCGTCGGCACGCCGGCTGACAGCTTGTGCCAGTTGCGCCCGCCATTCGGCGTCCAGTAGAGGCCGAACTCCGTGCCCAGGAAGAGCAGCTCCGGACGCACGTGATCCTCCTGAATCGACCACGCGATCGTCCCCATCGGCAAGTCTCCGGCAATCGATCGCCACGAGCGGCCGAGATCCCCGCTCACGTAGACATAGGGCGAGAAGTCACCGGTCTTGTGCGCGTCTGCCACAGCGAAGATCGTCCGCGCGTCGTGCAGGGAGGCTTCGACGTCGTTGACGAACGAGAGCGGCGGCAGTCCGGGCAGTGCGCCCGCACGCGTCCAGTTCGTGCCGCCGTTGGACGACACCTGCACCAGGCCGTCGTCGGTCCCGACGACGAGCACGTCCGCGTCGCGTGGCGACTCGGCAATCGCGGTGGTCGTGCCGTACTTGGACATCGCGCCGGTATCGTGCAGCGCGTCGACGCTCCACACGCGCCCCATGAAATTCTGCGCGTAGCGATTCTGCCCGAGGGTCAGGTCCGCGCTGATCGGGGTCCAGCTGCTGCCGCGGTCGTCACTACGCCAGAGACGCTGCGAGCCGAAGTAGATCCGGTCAGGATTGTGGGGGCTCACCAGGATCGGAGAATCCCAGTTCCACCGCTCCGGCGGATCGTCCGTTGCCCCCTGCGGCTTGATGCTGATCGCCTCTTCGTTGCGGCGATCCTTTCTATAGAGGTTCCCTTCCTGCCACATCAGGTACATGACGTCCGGATCCCGCGGATCAAAGGCGACACCGTACCCATCCGCGCCCATCGGCACGTACCAGTCCTGGTTACGGATGCCGTCGCGGTTCATCGTCGCCGACGGTCCGTGCAGCGTGCCGAGATCCTGCGCGCCCCCGAGCAGGTCGTAGAACGGGACGCGGTTGTTCAGCGCGACCTTGTAGAACTGCGACACCGGCAGGTTCGGAAAATGCCGCCAGCGGGTGCCTTCATCGAAGCTTTCGTAGATGCCCGCGTCGGTTCCGACCAGCAGATGACGTCCGTTGCCCGGATCAATCCACAGCGCGTGGTTGTCGCTGTGTTTGTCGCGGCCAGTCTCGAGCATCGCGAACGTCTTGCCTCCATCCCGTGTCACCTGGATGAAGACATCCATCTGGTAGACGAGGTCCGGATCGGTGGGCGAGGCCTCGATCTCCTGGTAGTAGTGCGGGCCGGTTCCGCCGGACACATACGGGTTGCGGCGCTCCCAGCTCTCCCCCTTGTCACGCGAGCGATAGAAGCCACGTTCTTCGCCGTCGGCTTCGATGGTGGCGTAGACGAGACTCGGATCCGCCGGCGTCACCGCCAGGCCGATCTTGCCCATGTCCCCCTTCGGGAGGCCGTTCGTTACCTTGCGCCACGTCTTCCCGTTATCAGTCGACTTCCAGATGCCTGATGAGGGACCGCCCGCGAGAAAGCCCCACACGTGCCGGCGCCGCTGGTATCCGGCGGCGTAGACGACGTCGGGATTCGACGGATCGAACTCGAGGTCGGTCACGCCGGTGTTCTCGTCGATCTGGAGCGCCTGCGTCCAGGTCACGCCACCGTCGGTCGACCGGTAGACGCCCCGCTCGCCACCCGGCGCCCAGAGCGGCCCTTCCGCGGCGACGAGCACAACGTCCCCGTTGCGAGGATCGACCAGGATGCGGCCGATATGTTCCGACTTCTGCAGGCCCATGCGCTGCCAGCTGCGCCCCGCGTCCCGGCTCCTGTAGACGCCGTCGCCCCAGCCTACATGGCGCCCGCTGACGTTCTCTCCGGTGCCGACCCATACGATCTCCGGACGGGAGGGATCGATCGTGATCTCGCCGATGGAATAGGACGGCTGGTCGTCGAAGATCGGCGCGAACGTCGTACCCGCGTCCGACGTCTTCCATACGCCGCCGGAGCCCGCCGCAACGTACCACGTGCTGCGGTCCCGCGGATGCACCTCCACGTCCGAGATGCGTCCGCTCATGAGCGCAGGGCCGAGAGCGCGCAGCTCGAGGCCTGCGGCCAGCGGCGCGGCGTCCTGCTGTTGCGTGTGCCCCGTCGTGCTGGTGGCGTAGAGAACAGCCCCGGTGAGTGCGACGAGAGAGAACAGCGAACTTCGACAGGTCATAGGCACATTCTGATCCGGTTGTCTTTCACTCGTCGGGAAAAGTTTTCGTCGATGATCATCGCTGTCGGTTCCCTCCGGAGACGCGCCCGTACAATGGCAGCATGCAGACACGTTCGGAAGGGCGGACACTGCTCGAGGCGGCGCTGAAGCACGAGCGGATGGTCACCGCGACACTCCTCGTCCTGATTCCACTCGCCTCGTGGACCTGGATCGCGCTCATGGCGCGCGACATGTACGGGACGATGCTGGGGTCGTCGGCGTGGATGATGACGAGCACGTGGGACGTACCGCACCTGCTGCTCCTCTGGGCGATGTGGGCGGTGATGATGATCGCGATGATGCTCCCGTCTGCCGCGCCGCTGATTCTGCTCTACGCAGGTGCGCTGCGGACACGCGCGGAGCCTGGGGCGGGCCGGCAACTCTACGCGATAGGGACTGGGTACGTGCTCGTCTGGGCGCTTTTCAGTGTCGGCGCCACGCTGCTGCAGCGGTTGATGTCGTCGACGCTCGTGCTCACGCCGATGATGGAGCCCGCCACACCGGCGGCGGCCGCCGTGGTGCTCGCGATTGCGGGGATCTACCAGCTGACGCCATTGAAGCTCACGTGTCTGCGGGTCTGCCGTTCACCGCTTTCGTATCTGATGCAGCACTGGCGGAGCGGGGCCGCCGGGGCGTTCCGCCTTGGCGTGGATCACGGCCTCTACTGCCTTGGCTGCTGCTGGGCTCTGATGCTGCTGCTCTTCGCCGGGGGGGTGATGAACCTGGTGGTCATCGTGGCGCTGACGATGTGGGTGCTGTTCGAGAAGTTCGCGCCGTTCGGTGAACAGACCGCTCGCGCCAGCGGCGTCGCGCTGCTGGCGCTTGCGGTCTGGATGGTGGTGCGCTGACCCGTTTCACCTCGCCGGGCTCTCTATTTTTCCAGCTCCTGGACCGCTTCGATCAAGGAGCGGACCTTGGCCGCGTCCTGCGCGGAAGCGGCGTCCTTCTGCAGGTCCGCCGCCAGCCGGGACAGCGCCTGGTCCCTGGCGGAGGGCGAGGCCTTCTCCGCAGCCGTGAGCGACTTGCGGCTCTCGGCGATCCGCTCGGCCGCGAGGCCGGAGGTTCGCTCCAGCTGATCGAGGTAGGCGCGCGCCTTCGCGAAGCTTGGCGGCCAGACGATCTTGCGCTGTTCCTGCGCGTTGAGGAAGTCCCACTTCACGGTCTTCGCGGCATCAATCTCGTTCTGCGAGATCAGCCCGCTCGGGAGCAGCTCGTAGATGTCGAGGCCGCGTGCGATCTCGGAGCTGACGATCAATCCGTTGTACCAGTAGACCGACCACGACCCGCCGCTGACCAGGCGTTCGGCGTCGACCGGACCACGATCGTAGTACGCAATCTCCACCGGCTTTGCGACATCCGTCCAGTCAAACACCGAGATGCCACCCTGGTACCAGCCCTGGACCATGACCTCACGTCCAGGGATCGGGATCAGCGAGCCGTTGTGCGCGACGCAATTCTCGAGCGCGGTCTGCGCCGCGGGCATCTTGTAGTAGCTCTTGAAATGCATCTTGCGTTCTTCGATCGTGAAGAGCGCGTTCGCACCCCATTCGTACTTGTCGGTTTCGCGGCAACGTGGCGCCGAGCCGCCGCCCCATTCGTCCGAAAAGAGGATCTTGCTGCCGTCGTTACTGAAAGTCGCCGAGTGCCAGAACGACATGTTGATGTCGGCGACCTCGTCGATGCGCTTCGGGTTCGGCACGTCCGAGATGTCGAGCAGCAATCCGTAGCCGCCGCATGCGCCGCCGGCAAGCCCGATCTCCGGGTAGACGGTGATGTCGTGGCACTGGTTCGGGCCGGTGTTCTCGCGCGGACGTCCGGCATCGGCGCCTCGGCCGCCGCCAGCTGCTGGTGGCGTCGCGCCTTCAGGCGGCGGTGTTGCAC
>JACDDJ010000828.1 GCA_013817065.1 Acidobacteriota bacterium | reverse complement strand
GAAGCCGAGGCTCTGGCGCAGCACATAGCGGTAGCTCCGCCAGCGCACCAGCGTCGCGAGATTCGGCGCCACGGCGAGGTTGACTAGGGCGCGCGACAGGATCGTGAAGACCGGCCGGACGACCAGGAGGACGACGCTCATGAAGACGAGCAGCGAAAGGTTGTCGGAAACGAAGTCCCTCGGGCTCGACGCCGCCATGCGGTCGACGAGCGAGCCGAGGAAGGCGAACATCGACAGCTCGGTGACGGATGCGATCAGCGACACGACGAGCGTCGTTGCCAGGAGGCCTTTCACCGGCTCCAGGAAGTGGCGGAACACATCCAGAAGCGCGCCGGGCGGCTGCTCGACCGGAGCGGGCCCGAGCGGATCGATCCACCTTTCCAGGCCGCGGTAAGTGAAGAACCAACGAATCAATGCAGCCACCAACCCTGCTCCCGGCCTGTTCCCGCGGGCCGGATGGAGCGGGCGGCGATCGAAGACACCGGAGGCTATCTAGTGATCGATTGCGCGCTTTTCGAGCCGGACATCCCGCAGAATGCCGGCGCGATCCTGCGGCTCGGCGCCTGCCTGGGCGTTCCGGTCCATGTGATCCATCCGACCGGCTTCGCAATTTCCGACCGCAATCTCCGCCGCGCCGGGCTGGATTACCTGTCGCGCGCGGAGCTGATCCAGCATGACGATTGGCCGTCCTTCGAGGCGTGGCGTCGGAACGCCGGGCGGCCGCTGATCGCGCTGTCGACGCACGGCTGCGTCGCCCTGCACGATCACGCGTTCCGCTCCGACGACATCCTGCTCTTCGGCCGGGAATCGGCGGGGCTGCCGGACGCAGCGACCGATGCCGCCGACGCCGTTCTCCGCATCCCGATCCGGCCTGGCAACCGCTCGCTCAACGTTGCAGTGGCCGCGGCTATCGCCATCGCCGAGGCGCTGCGGCAGACCGCCCAGCTGCCGTGAGCGGCCTTTCCGCCCATACCGGTATGCGCTAAGCGCCCCGCAATGAGCGAACGCACCGCCCTCGACATTGCCCAGGACATCGCTAGACGGCGCGCCGATCTGGCCACCAGCCCGTTTCCAAAGGCGATCGACGGCAAGAAAACGGTTTCGCGGCACTGGTTCGAGAACCTGCGCGACAGGATCTGCTCAGGTCTGGAAACGCTCGAAGACGAGTTGTCGCCGCACCTGCCGTTCTCTGGGCAAGAGCCGGGCCGCTTCATCCGCACCAGTTGGGACCGCACCGACCAAACCGGCGACCCCGGAGGCGGCGGCGTCATGTCGTCCATGCACGGCCGCGTGTTCGAAAAAGTCGGCGTTCATGTCTCCACCGTGTTCGGCGAATTCGCACCGGAGTTCCGCGCCCAGATGCCGGGCGCCGAGGACGACCCGCGCTTCTGGGCCTCCGGCATTTCGGTGATCGCGCATCCGCGGAACCCGCACGTGCCGGCCGTCCACATGAACACCCGCATGGTCGTCACCGCCCGCGCCTGGTTCGGCGGCGGCGCCGACCTGACGCCCGTGCTCGACCGCCGCCGCTCGCAAGACGATCCGGACACTCTCGCGTTCCATGCCGCGATGCGGGCCGCCTGCGACGCGCACCCGCAGATCAGCTACGAGAGCTACAAAGCCTGGTGCGACGATTATTTCTGGCTGAAACACCGGAATGAGCCGCGCGGCGTCGGCGGCATTTTTTTCGATTACCTGAACTCCGGCCACTGGGACGCGGATTTCGCTTTCACCCAGGATGTTGGCCGCGCGTTCCTTAGCGTCTATCCCGAACTCGTGCGCGGCAACTTCGCTCGATCCTGGACGGAAGCCGAGCGCGACGAGCAGCTCATCCGCCGCGGCCGATACGTCGAGTTCAACCTTCTCTACGACCGCGGCACCGTATTCGGCCTAAAAACCGGCGGCAATGTCGCCTCGATCCTGTCGTCGCTGCCGCCGGTCGTGATGTGGCCTTGACAATTCTCATTTGGCCCGCGGCGTTCTCGTAGTAATAAGGAGCCGAAAGGAGTTTTTTCCATGCACGAAAGACCCGCGGATACCGAAACAATTCTCATAAGTCTCCCCGAGGACATTTTTGCCGTGGTCGAAACAATCGCAAAGGCAAGCGAGCAACCGATGAGCTGGGTCATCATCC
>JACDDJ010000827.1 GCA_013817065.1 Acidobacteriota bacterium | reverse complement strand
GAATCTCGTATCGACCGGCGAAATCCTTGTAGGTCGCCGGATCCGCGGTGCCCAGCGTCCGTTCGAGCGGCGCGATGCCGGCCCAGCCGTAGTCGCGGGCGACGGCGCGGACGACCTCCTGCAGAATCGCGCCGCCGCGATCCGAGTTCGTCATGATCGCGACCCCGGAGGCTTCATCCTTGAACGCCGTGAGCTGGCAGCGGAACCCGACGTTCGATCCGCCGTGGCCGAATTGTGTTTCGCGGCCGGTCCCCGTCACGCCGAAGCCCAGTCCGTACTCGTCCAGCACGGGCCGCATCATCTGCGCGGCCAAGTCGCGCGACATGATGGTCTGACGCGAGTTTCCGACGGCGATCTGCTGCAGTGCGATCGCAAATCGCGTCAGGTCCTCCGGAGTCGTCCACAACCCGGCCGCGGCCTGTCCAGGATGGGTGTGGAAGCGTCCGGCAATCGGGTCGCCTGACGGCCCGTATCCTGTCGCCGCGCTGCTGCGAAGTGCGGCAGGAATCGGCTGTGCGAAGGTGCTGTGCAACATGCCGAGCGGCTCGAGGACCAGCTCACGAGCCGCGTCGGCGAATGTTTTCTTCGTGACGTCCTGGACCGCGAGCTGGACGATCGAGTATCCGCCTCCCGCGTAACGCCAGCGTGAGCCGACCGGGATGTCGACGCGCACCGCTGCAGAGTTCGCCGGTTTCATTCCGTCGAGGAGCTGCACCAGCGTCGGGACGGCCTCCGTGCTCGCATACCCGCGGAACCCCGAGACCGTTACGCCGCCGGAATGCGAGAGCAGGTGCCTGAGCGTGACTTCTGTTTCGCCGTGAACTCGTTCTCGGGAAGCTTCCCTGACGTCAGGTAGGTGTTGATGTCCTGGTCGAGCGACATGCGCCCGCGCGAGACCAGCGCCAGCGCCGCCGCAGCCGCGACCGGTTTGCTGATCGACGCGGCCTGGAACCGCGTATCCGCCTCGACCGGTCGTCCGTCCGCGACGTCCGCCATGCCCCAGCCGCGCGTCCACTCGAGGCGACCCTTGTCGAAGACCGCGATACTCACGCCGGGGATCTTCAGCTCTCGCATCCGATCCTCGAGCTTTGACGTGCGGACCGGCTGCCCCTTGAGGATGACCGGTGGAATAAGTCCGTTCTCGATCCGTCGGACGCGCTCGTCACCTGGGCTCTGCGCTGCGTTCGTCGCAGCCGCCGCCATCGTCATCAGCGCGAGTGCCAAGCGAGTTCGTGTCATGAAGTGCCTCGAGCGAGGACCATATCGATGGCGAGCGGAGCGGCCAATCGTGCGTCTACTGAGCCTCAGTCAGACCGTCGGCGCCAGCCGCCGGCGGCGTTTGACGGATCGAGCTCCATGGCCTTCGTCAGATCCGCGGCGTCCGAGCTTACTCCGCCGTCCGCCTTCAGCTCGGACCATTAAGAAACACTTTACGTTGCTCCAACACGACCACCGTGTGCTTTGACTTGAAAGTCCTTGGCTGCCGAGACTCTTGTCCGAATTCCCCAACCTCCCCGCTGGCGGGCCTCCACAACCCTGGAGCTTCATCATTGCGTGATTGGACTACCAATTGCGCCATGTCGCGCATCGATTCAACTTGGAAGGTGGGTGGGAATGACGCAGTTGAAGGTCGTCTCGGTTGCCGCGCTGACCCCGTTCGGCGTTCTTGCGCTTGGCTCCAAGTCCGAGGCCGCTCCAATCACAGTGCCCGTGACGTTCTGAACTTCGGAAATCCGGATTATTCGCGAGCTCGCTGTAGAACTTGTCTTTCCGCTCACGCCCGAGCGCCGGATCAGGCCCAACAAGGATGTCGTGACGGTGCCTCCACGCGAGGGTCCGTCCGGCACTGGCGCTCGTGCCCACTGCCCTTCATTGGTGGAGTACGCTGTGCAGTCGGTACTGCTGCACTTGGATTGGATGCGGGCGTTTGAGCAATCGGACCGGGCACTCGCGCGGCGGCCATGCTGCCGCCGCCAGCGGCGCCGACAGCCGCCCGGCTCTACTCCCCTGGTGGACGCCGATCTATCGCCTTGGTCGTCAGCGTGAACGTGAATGGCACACGCGCCGGGTTGTAGCACAACTTGTCGTCGCATGCCTGGTATTCAAGCGCGCCCGTCAGCACCACGCTGGGCGTG
>JACDDJ010000826.1 GCA_013817065.1 Acidobacteriota bacterium | reverse complement strand
CGCGAGGATAGGGTGATCGAGAAACTGGTGGCGCGCGCCGTGGTGAACGTCTTCAATCGGCACTTCACGATCTCCGAGCTGGTTCCACTCATCGAGCGCTTCGAGGAACAGGGGCTCGAGGCGGTGGTCGGCGAGCTGATCCCGTCCGGCGCCCACGGCGAACTGGTGCACGCGGTCCCCGAGCTGCGTGGCGCGATTGCGAGGCTGGACGCGGGCGAATCCGCCGCCGGGATCGCATCGGCAACCGAGTTCGTGCTGGAAGGGCTGCATCTCAATCGGCGCCTGAACAAGGAGCGGCGAGGCGGCGGCGTCCGTTACGCTCGGTGACGGGTCTTGCGGTGGCGCCTCGACACAGTGAAGAAATTGCGCTGGAGACTTGTTGCGGCGCGATTGCCACGCCACACCGAGGCGGCGGGTGCACGAGCGCTGCGGCCGGGCGTTCTCCGTGCGCGTCAGGCCTCACTCCAGCGTGAGAATCGCGCCCCGCGAGCCGTTCAGGCGGGATCGCCTCGCTGTATCGAGGGTAGGCCGACCGCAGTCGGCACGGTGCCGCTGCTCCGCAGTCCCGCCGCAGGGTGGCCGGCGCAGAGTGCGCGCATGACTGCACACGAAGCGACCACGACGCGCCTGGCGCCGCACGCCAAATCGCTCTCCTCCGCCATGATCCGCCCGCTCCTGCCGGCCATCGGGCTGGGGCTCAAGCTCGCCAGCCTCGACTACGGCACCATGCGCTGGACGTTGGAGCGAACCCCCCCGGCCGTCACCGATCGACTCTCGCGCGAGCGCGCGCTCGAGACCGCGCGCCATGCTGCACGTCGCGTCCCGGCCTACCGGCAGCTGCTCGAGGCGCAGGCCATTGACCCGGCGCGTATCCGCAGCCTCGCGGAGCTGCCCGAAACCGATAAGGCGGGCTATATCGATCGCTGGTCGCTGCCTGACCGATGCTTGGATGGCCGCCTCCCGCTGCGCGGGACGACGATCGACGAGTCGAGTGGCAGCACCGGCACCCCGTACAACTGGGCGCGCGGAGAGGCGGAACGAAAGCACGTGCGACGCATGATCAGCTTCTTCGCGCGCTACACGTTCGGAGACCGTCCGCTCGTAGTGTTGAACGCGTTCAGCATGGGCGCCTGGGCGACCGGCATGACGACCGCCATCGCGCTCGAGGGAAACGGCCTCGTCAAGGCGACCGGTCCGCAGATCGACAAGATCCTGGGCACCATGCGCCAGCTCGGCACCGCGTATCGGTACCTGATCGTGGGTTACCCGCCATTCCTCAAACTCCTCCTCGACGAGGGAGAGGCCATCGGCCATCCCTGGGCCGACTACGACATGCACGCTCTCCTTGGCGGAGAGAGCAACTCGGAGGCCCTGCGGGACTACCTGCTGCGCCGTTTCCGGAGCGTGTTCAGTGGCTACGGCGCAACCGATGTCGAGATCGGCCTGGCGGCCGAGACACCGGTCTGCATTGGCCTTCGAAGGCTGGCGGCGGCCCGTCCGGAGATCGCCACTGCGCTCTTCGGTGAGTCGGGGCGCAGTCCGATGATCTTCCAGTACAACCCGCTGCTCCATCACGTCGAGACCAACGACAAGGGCGAGCTGCTCTTCACCGTGACGCGCCATGCGACGCTCTCCCCGAAGGTGCGCTACAACGTCCACGACGAGGGTGGCGTGATCCGCGACGACGAGCTGCGCCGCCGGCTGGCCGCCTTCGACATCGGCCTCGAGGACCTGGTGCCGGGCGAGAAGCGCATGGTTCGAATGCCGTACCTGTACGTCTTCGGCCGCAAGGACTCGACCGTTTCCGTCATGGGCGCCAACATCTATCCGGCCGACATCGAGGCTGGCATCTACGCCGATGCTGCGCTCGCGGAACAGGTGCTCTCCTTCCGCCTGGCCATCCGCGAGGAGCGGCCCGGTGAGACCCGTCCGCTGATCGACATCCAGCTGGCACGCGGCGATGGATCACCAGCATTGACCGATGCGCTCGCCGCCGCCATCGCCCGCCAGCTCGCGTCGCAGAACGCCGACTACCAGGAGGCCATGAAGGAATACCCGGCGCTGCTGGTGCCAGTGGTCGAGCTGCATGCGCGCGGCACCGGGCCCTTCGCCGGCGACGCCGACCGTATCAAGCAC
>JACDDJ010000201.1 GCA_013817065.1 Acidobacteriota bacterium | reverse complement strand
TGAGTTGTGGTAAACCCATTCTAGAGAAGCACTTGTTCTGCCGTGGCCTCCTCTTCCGAAGGTACTACGGTCCCGAGTTTGTGGCGACCGCGATCCTCCGCTGGCTCGCGGCCGCGCAGATCGAGACCGCGTTCATTGATCCGGGGAAGCCGTGGCAGAACGGCACCGACGAATCGTTCAACGGCAAGTTTCGCAACGAGTGCCTGACGCTTGAGTGGTTTCGCAACCGGCTTGAGGCGCAGGTGGCGATCGAGCGGTGGAGGCGTCACTACAATGAGGAGCGCCCGCATATGAGCCTCGGCGATCAGACGCCCGCCGAGTACAAGGCGCAGATCAAGAGCAGCGGTTTAGAGAAACGTCCGGAGGCTGTCGTTCTCCAATAATCAGTGGTCCGAAGAAACCGGGCAGATCAAAACCCAATTCGTGCAAGTTTAGGGTAAAAAGACAACTCAGTGCCGAGGTAGAGAGATCGACGGCTGGCTCCACGCTGTCATCTGCGGATCAACAAACGCTCGCCGACGGGCAGCGGGTAATCCTCTTGAACGGCGGCGGCGACACCATCGAGATCGAGTTGGTCACCATTGACGGAAAGAACGCCAGCCTTGCGAATCACATCGGAGAACATCGCCGGAGCAGGGCCCGTCGCTTCATCATGTGTGAGGATGGCCTCGCCTGTGATGTCATCCGTGAATTGGGCGAGCAGCGCCGTGCAGCAGCACAGCAGAAGACCAGCCGGCTGACTGAGCTGGTGAACATCTTCGATCGCTTCTCCAAGTAGCACGTCGCGCCAGCCACGGTCTCCGGCCTCAGCAGAGCCATGCCCGTCCGGCGCTGGACATACAACCACCCAGCATGGTATGTCTCCCCTCGTGGTGGTTCTGCTCGGCCGCTGCAATACGGTTTTCCGAGCTGCATGTAAGTAGGGGGATGGCATGTGCAATTGGTGGAGCCGCATCGGCGTCGTGACTTGTGCGGTCGCGATGCTTATGCTGGCGAATGTTCCGGCGTCGGCGCAAGTGCAAACGGGTGAGATTTCCGGCAAGGTCACCGACGGCACCGGCGCGGTGCTGCCGGGAACTACTGTCACCGTCGAGAGCCCTGCGCTCATTCGACCGCAAGCCGTCGTCGCGGCGGCAAGCGGTGGCTACCGTATTTCGAACCTGCCGGTGGGCACCTATAGCGTCAGGTTCGAGCTCACCGGGTTCAAAACGCAGATCAACAGCGATGTGAGAGTGGAGGCCGGCTTCAACGCGGACATCAGCCCCAAGCTGCAGATCTCCGCGCTCGAGGAAACGGTGACGGTCTCGGGCGTGACTCCTGTGGTCGACACGCAGAACGTGAAGACCGGGCAGACCTTCAGTCAGGAGATGCTCGACGGCATTCCGTCGGCGCGGGATCCCTGGGTCATCCTCGAACAGACACCCGGTGTGCTCATGGACCGGCAGAATGTAGGCGGCAATCAATCGGGCCAGCAGTCCAGTTTCACCGTGCACGGCGGCAACGGCGGAAATTCGATGTGGAACGTGGACGGCGTGACGATCACGGACATGGCCGCGACTGGCGCATCCCCCACCTACTACGACTTCGATTCCTTCGAGGAGATCCAGATCCAGACCGGCGGCAATGATGCATCGCTGCAGACCGGCGGCATCAATTTGAACATGATCACGAAGAGCGGCGGCAACAGGTTCCGCGGTTCCGGACGGGTGTTCATCGTGGACGAGGAACTGCAGTCGAACAACATCAGCCGGGATCTCTTCGATGATGGGGCCGACTCGGGAAACCCCATTCAGAACATCCAGGACTATGGCATGGAGATCGGCGGGCCTCTTGTCCGGAACAAGGCATGGTTCTGGGGAGGCTACGGCAAGCAGAATGTCAAGGTTGGCGTGCTCGGCTTCTATCGCGACGAGCCGGCCTGCCAGCCGCCTCCGTCGTCATTCGACCAGCTCGATGCACTGAAGGGCTGCCTGGCGACGGACCTCACCGTCCTCGAGAATTACAATGGCAAGCTGCAGTACCAACCGGCGAGCGCTCATAAGTTCACCGCCCTGTTCACGCGGGGCGACAAGATCCGGAACGCACGCGGCGCCAGCCCCACCACGCGCATCGAGTCAACGTTCCGCCAGAGCGGTCCGACGAACCTCTACAAGGGGTCCCACCAATGGGTCCTGTCGGATCGCATGACGGTCGAGTCCCAGTATGCCTACACGGACGGGGGCTTCGTGCTGGACTTTCACTCACCCGAACTGGCGGAGGTCCAGCGCCTGTTCGATCTGGATACGGGCGTGACAAGCCGTTCGGGATCGCGCGCGGGTCCGTTCGTTCGTCCCCAGACGGAGATCAAGTCCGACGCGAACTACTTTCTTTCAGGCGTCCTCGGTGGCGACCATTCCATGAAGTTCGGCCTGCGCTGGCGCGACACCCCGAGCTCGAGCCAGGGCCACATCGGCGGCTTCGCGACCGCCCGGGTCGATGCGGGGAGGGCGGTCGAAGCCGACCTGCACCGCGACAGCAACGCGCATGCGGCGATGACGAATTTCTCAGCCTACGTCAACGATTCCTATCACCGAGGCCGCGCGACGCTCACCCTGGGGCTGCGGGTGGATCATCAGGACGACGAAGCGCTGGCGGCCACGCTCCCGGCCAATCCGATCATTCCCGATCTTCTGCCGAGCGTGGATTTCTCCGGTGTGGACTCCGGCGTGACCTACACCGACTGGTCTCCGCGCGCCTCGGCGACCTACGACCTGTTCGGCACGGGGAAGACCATCCTCAAAGGGAGCGGGGCAATCTATTACGGCCAGGGCATCTTCACCGGGGGGATCCTCAACCCGACCGGCGCCATCACGCTGCGGTACCCGTGGAATGATCTGAACGGCGACCTGTCCGTGCAGCGCAACGAGCTGAACCTCGATCGTCTGCTGTCGATCACCGGCAGCTACGATCCCGCGAATCCCTCGGCGCTGACGACGCCGAACTCGGTCGATCCGGGTCTGCAGAACGACCGGACGCGCGAGATCATCATCGGCGTCGATCATGAGCTGATGTCGAACTTCGGTGTCGGCGCGAGCTTCATCTTGCGCAACTACGACCGGTTCTCCTGGGACCGCTACCAGGACGTGGCATCGTCTGACTACGCGGCGGTGCCGTTCTCCGCCAACTGCGGCAACGACTCGTGCAGCCAGCCGTCCTTCAGCACGACGTACTTCCGGCTCCCCTTCAGTCTGCCGGTGGCGCGGGTTCGCACGAACGATCCGTTCTACCGCATTCACCACGGGTGGGAGTTCACCGCGCGGAAGCGCATGTCGAATCGCTGGATGATGAACGCCAGCCTGGCCCTGAACAACACGAAGGGCTACTACGATGAGGGCAGCGCGTTCTCGTCGACCCAGGATCCCACCAACCAGGAGTTTTACAACGGATTCCAGGCCAACAGCCGAAACGCTCGCTGGATCGCCAAGCTATCGGGTTTGTACTCGCTGCCATGGGGAGTGAACGTGGCGGGCTTCCTCAATGCCCGCGACGGATTCCCGAATTTCCTGAGCCTGCGATCTCCCGATCGGGGCAATCGCCTCGGCCGGGTGAATGTCGGCTTCGAGCCGTACGGCGAGAACCGGCTCGAGAAGATGGTGATGTTCGACGGCCGAGTCGAAAAGGCCTTCATCATCAGGGACATGCGAGCCACACTCAGCCTCGACGTGTTCAACCTGGGGAACGCCGCGACGGTCTTGGACCGAGAAGGCCGCCAGAACGTTTCCAGTGCAAACCGCGTGTTCGAGGTTCTGGCCCCCCGCGTTGCGAGATTCGGCGTGCGCTTTAGATTCTAGGAGTCACGACTCCTAGTCTGGCGTGAGCAAGGTTCAGGGCCGCCTGGTTTCCACCGGGCGGCCCTGCTTTTTCACCCCGACGTCCCGCCTTCTGTTCCCAGCATCAGAGCATTGCGGTACAAGCGCACACCGATCGTCTAACCGGCCGCATGGCGTTTGGTGTCGAGCCGCGCATCCCTCTGCGCCAGCAGGGGACCAACACCATCTGGGTGGCGGCGTCGTCGGTGTCGATGTTCTGGACGCGGAGACCGGCACGCGGTACGTTCAGCGTCATCCCGAAGCGCCGCTGATCCGAGTTCCGGCTTGCCTGACCGTCATCTTGTGAGCGTATACTCGGCCGCATGTCTGGAGCGGGATTCGCCGCGGCCGTCGCCTGTGCCCTTCTCTGCCTGCCGCCGGCCGCGCCACCCTCCCAGTCTGCGGCCCCGCCCCGCGACGACGCCGCCATCGAGCAGTTTCTGCGAACCGCGCGAGTCGTCCGGACCCGAACGGCCGGAAAAGGGGTGACTGACTCGACCCGCGCCACCCTGGCGCTCGGCGAGGTGACCCACGACGTCCACATCCAGACCATTGATAAGTTTCAGCGGGAGTTTCAATCCCAGAAGGGGGTGGAATTCAACTTCCGCGACAAGTGGCAGTTCAACGTCGCGGCCTACAAGATCGATCGCCTCCTCGGCCTCAACTTCGTGCCGGTCACGGTCGAACGGCGGTGGCGAACCGACGGCGCCTCTTTCACCTGGTGGGTGGACGACGTGCTGATGGATGAGGGGGAACGGCTCAAGCGGAATGTAGCGCCGCCAAACCAGGAATGCTGGAACGAACAGATGCAGCTGGTCCGCGTCTTCGATCAGCTCATCGACAACAGCGATCGTAACCTCGGGAACATGGTGATCGACCGGACGTGGCGCGCGTGGGCGATCGATCACACCCGGGCATTCCGCCGCGCGCGGGTGCCGACCAAGCCGGCCACCCTGACCCGGGTGGATCGCCAGGTGCTCGACCGGCTCGCCGCGCTGGAGTTCGCCTCACTCAAGCGTGAGATCGGGCGCTACGTCGAGGATCCCGACCTGCACATGCTCCTCGCACGGCGCGATGGGATCGTGGCGCACTTCAGAACGCGCGGTGGATCGGCGCTGTTCGACCGCCGGGATCTGGCGGCGGGGTGCGTAGCAGCGCCGGCTGCGGGGTTCTGATACTTCAGCGCAGTCGCCCCGCGCACGCCTCCCCGTGGCGCGGTGCCTCCTCGCCGGGTCTGCGAGTGCTATTTTCCTGACAGGCCGGTATCAAGGCCGATGGGTGCGGGCTGCCATCGATCATCGCTCGGCGGCGTCAGTTTGACCTGAGCGCCAGCGCAGGCTGGAATAGGGTTATGAACACCAACCAGGCCGACGGTCCGCTCTTTACCTGGACGCAGGTCATCTACCTCCTCCACGCCCTGAGCCTGCTGGCCGGGATCATTGGCGCCGCCACCATCGCCGGAGCCTTCTTGACGGGATGGCCTTCGATCATCGCGGTGATCCTGAACTACGTGAAGCGCTCGGAGGTGCGCGGTACCTGGCTGGAGTCGCATTTCCAGTGGCAGATTCGAACGTTCTGGTATGGGTTGCTCTGGGTCGGCCTGTGCGTGCTGTTCATCCTCGGCACGTTCGGGATCGGGATCCTGGTCGCCTGGCTGCCGCTGCTCATCGTCAGCGTCTGGTTCATCTACCGGATCGTTCGCGGCTGGATGCGGCTCCGGGACGCCCGGCCGATGTATGCGTGACTGGGCTCGGGGGTCCACCGTCGCGCGCCGCGCTTCAGCGGCCAACGTTCGTCCCGGCAACCATAAATCAACCATAATAGGGACGGGTCCGTGGCTCGAGCGTCACCGCTCGGTCGGCCCTGGCGCCGTCACGGCGCGGATTGTCCGACCACCCTGACCTCCCCGCGAACGGGAACGCGTATGTCCTTGTCATGTTCTGTAACGTCAGCAGCCTCATCATGCTGCTGATCTGGCGGCGCAGCGACAGGCGGTATGTGGAGATGCACGACACGTTTGGAGCGGATCGGCACAGTGATCGACAGGACTGACCGGCACGTCGCAGGCGAGCGGTTGGCGGAAACGGTGGCGCTGCTCCGTATCGCCGGCAAGGTCGCGCTCCTCGGCGGGTGGACGATTCAGTTGCCCAACCGTCTGCTCACATGGTCGGACGAAACCTGCGCCATTCACGATCTGCCGGCCGGATACACGCCGACGTTCGACGAAGGGATTGGCTACTACCCGGCCGAATATCGCGCCGAGGTCCTCCGGCATGTGGAGGCCTGCGAACGCGCCGGCACCTCGTACGACTTCGAGTTGCCGAAGAACACGGCGACGGGGCGGCGTATCTGGGTGCGGTCCATCGGCGAGGCGGTCCGTGATGCCGACGGGCGGATCGTGGGGCTTCAAGGCGCCTTTCAGGACATCACCATCCGCCGGCAGGCCGAAGAAGCGCTCCGCGAGAGCGAGGCCGAGTTCCGGGCCCTGGCCGAATCCATGCCGCAGATGGTGTGGATGGCGCGCGACGACGGGTGGAACACGTACTTCAATCAACGCTGGGTGGACTACACCGGCCTGAGCCTCGAAGACAGTTACGGCCGCGGCTGGAACACGCCATTTCACCCCGACGACCGTCAATGCGCCGCGGATGCCTGGCAGCAGGCGATCGCCAGCGGAGACTACAGCGTGGAGTGCCGGTTGCGCGCGGCCGATGGCAGTTATCGGTGGTGGCTGATCCGCGGGTTGCCTCTGCGCGACCGCGACGGCCACACCGTGAAGTGGATCGGCACCTGCACCGACATCGACGATCTCAAGCAGGCGCAGGAGGCGGCGCTGCGAAGCGAAGGCCGGCAACGTGCGCTGGCGGCCGAGCTCGAGACCGAGCGTGCGCGTCTGATCGCCGCGCAGGCCGTGGCGAGCGTCGGCAGTTGGGAAACGGATCTGGTCTCACTGGCGGCGGTCTGGTCGGCGGAGACGCACCGCATCTTTGAAGCCGCACCTGAACAATTTCCGGCTACGCATGCCGGCTTTCTGCAGTTGGTCCATCCGGAAGACCGCGCGGATGTCGACGAGGCGTTTTCCCGATCACTCGATCAAGGGTCATCCGGCGCCATCGAGCATCGGCTCCTGATGTCTGACGGACGGATCAAGTTTGTCGAAGAACGCTGGCAGGTCGTTCGGAACGAGCAGGGAGAACCCGCTTGCGCCATCGGCACCTGCCAGGATATTACCGAACGCCGACGTGCACAGGACGCCATCCGCATGCAGGCCCACATGCTCGATCAGATCGGTCAAGCCGTGATCGCGACCGACACCGAAGGGCGCGTCACCTACGCGAATCGATTTGCCGGCGAACTCTATGGCTGGGCCCCCGCCGACATCCTGGGTCGGGTCATCACGGACGTGACCACTCCGCAGGCCACATTGAACCAGGGCCTCGAGATCATGGCGCTCCTCCAGCGTGGGGAGATGTGGAGTGGCGAATTCCTGGTCCAGACCCACCAGGGCCGGGTGTTCCCGGCCCACGTCACGGATTCACCCTTCCTGGACGAGCGCGGGCGCCTGATCGGGATCGTCGGGATTTCGACCGATATCACGGCGCGTAAGCAGGCTGAGGACGAAGCGCGGCAGAAGGACATGCTGATTCGGCTGGCGGGCAGGCTGACGCACATCGGGGGGTGGGCGATCGACCTGCCTGGCGACCGCGTCTTCTGGTCCGATGAGGTCTTCGACATCCTCGACTACCCGCGCGGAAGTCCACCGCCTCTCGCTGACGCGCTGTCGCTC
>JACDDJ010000825.1 GCA_013817065.1 Acidobacteriota bacterium | reverse complement strand
TTGATGCGTCGCATCGCTCTCGAGCCTGCGAGAGTTGTAGCTGCGCGCGCCCGCACCGGCTCCGGCAAACGGCCTGAAGTTCACGGCATCGCGGGCGCCCCATCGCGGGCCGCGGAATTCGGTGCCGATGTCGTATGTGAACACGTCGAGTTTCGGGTCAACGACGGTCGCGATGTCTTGGCTGCGTGCCCAACCGAGCGACGCCGTAATGGCGATCGGCGGACGAACGGCGTACGACAACTGCGCCACCGTCATGTTACCGCGCTTGATGGCGTCTCGCTGGGCGCCGGTCGGAACCATGAGCCCCGAGGTCACGAGGAAGTCCCATGCCCGTTTCTGATCGGTCGGCTGCTCTTCGGCTGTCTGCTCGGGCGACGTCTGCGCCGCAGCGGCTCGATTGGTGCCGGCGAGGACGGCGAGCGCGCCGACGAGCACGAGCGCCATCCGCGCAATGCGCTGATGGCTGGGACGTGAAGGACGAGTTGCGTTGACAGTGGTCGTGGTTGCGCTGTTCATGATTGTGCTCCTGAGGGTTAGTTACTTTCCGGTGTAAAATGATCGGCCTAAATCGTTGACGCGCATGGGTGGTCCCCCTGTGTGCGTTGACGGAACGGCGCGATTTAGATCGTTTGCCAGTACTGATTCCGCTCTCTATAGTGGTGCGCATCAATGTCACCAAAGGAGCGTGCATGGTTCGACGCCGCAAGCGTGAGCGCAGTCTGTTCGAAGTGTTGCTCCCCGACGGACACAAACTGTGGCCCGATTGGTTGCGGCGGATGGACACGCTGCTCGAGGATGACGCCGTGATTGACGTCGTGACCTCGGCGCTTGAAGCCCGGTGGCCGCAGAGTCGTCGCCGCGGTCGCCCAGGCACGCCCGCGGAAATCGTGATTCGGCTGCTGATCCTGAAGCACCTGTTCGACTGGAGCTACGACGACCTGGAACAGGAGGTCCGAGCGAATCTGGTGTATCGCGCGTTCACCCGCAGCGATGCCGACGAAGTTCCCGACGCGAAGACGATCTTGAAGATCGCCCGCGTGCTGGGTCCAGACGTGATCGAGCAGTTGCACCGGCAGGTGGTCGAGGTCGCGAAGCGGGCGGGGGTGACGCGCGGCCGTCGCTTTCGCGTCGATACGACCGTCGTCGAGACGAACGTCCACTACCCCACCGATAGCACCCTGATGCAGGACGGCGTCCGGGTGTTGACTCGGACGATGCAGCGCGCCAGTGCGGCGCTCGGCGATCAGCCGGGACGGATCCGCCATCGTCTGCGCAGCGTGACCCGTCGCGTGTTGCAGATCGGATATCAGGCCCGCTCGCCCAAGACGCGCGAGGCCCTGGTGGAGAGCTATCGGAAGCTGATGGCCACGACCCGGGCGGTGCTGCGGGACGCGGACACCATGGTCCGTCGGCTGAGTCAACGGCGACGCACCGCGACGGCCGGGGCCACCGCGGTCCTGCAGCGGGCGCAGCAACAGCTGCAGCAGATGCGGCCGCTCGTCGGGCGCGTCGTGGCGCAGGCGCGCGCACGGCTGATCGGCGGGGACACGCACGTCCCCAATAAGGTCCTCAGTCTGTTTGAACCGCACACCACCACCATCCGCAAGGGCAAGATCGCGAAGCCGAACGAGTTCGGCAACCTCGTCACCGTGCAGGAAGCGGAGGGGCAGATCATCACGGCCTTTGAGGTGCACGCGGGTCGACCCGCTGACGTGACGTTGTGGACCCGGGCGCTCGACCGACACGTGGCGATCTTCGGCCGCGCGCCCCATCTGGCGGCCGGCGATCGGGGCTTCAGCTCCGCGGCGAACGAACACGCCGCCACCACCCGAGGCGTCCGGCGCGTCGTCTTGCCTCGGCGAGGGCCGAAGACGCCGGCGCGCCGGGCGTTTGAACGCCAGGCCTGGTTTCGTCGCGGGCAACGCTGGCGCGTCGGGTGCGAGGGCCGGATCAGTGTGATCAAACGACGGCATGGCCTGCGGCGCTGTCGCTACCATGGCACCGACGGCATGGCTCGATGGGTCGGCCTCGGCGTCATCGCGGACAATTTGATGAACACCGCACGCTTCGCGAATGCGCGGAACGCCGCGTAGGGAATCACGAGAAAGAATCGATCGATCACACCCGGACGAGTCACACGC
>JACDDJ010000824.1 GCA_013817065.1 Acidobacteriota bacterium | reverse complement strand
ATCTCGTAGTGTGAGAACTTCCTGCCCATCATTGTTTCAAGACGCTGCCGCCGCCATCATAGCGGAATAACACCTCTTGTCCGCGGGTCTCGAGACCACAACGTCGTTGAACGACCTCGCTGCTATAGTGGCGGCATGTTCCGACCGCATCTCGTCCTCGCTGCTGTTCTCCTCATCCCGCTCCCGGCTGCAGCCGACGACCTGATCGCGCTGAAGCAGAAGGTACTTGCCAATGGCGTCACCGTGCTCGTCTGGGAACGCCCCTCGGCCGGCCGCGTCGGGACCCGCATGTTCTACCGCGTGGACGTCGCCGCCGAACGGCCCGGTACGATCGGTCTGACCCACATGCTCGAACATTTCCTGTTCAAAGGAAGCGATCTCGCTGGCACGACCGACTGGGAAGCAGAGAAGGCCATCGCCGAACGCATCGAGCGGCTGGAACGCCAGATCACCGACGAGAAGAACCGCAACCGCGACTGCTTTCGCCAGCGCGACGTCTTCGCCGATGTCGAGCGCGATTGCCAGACGCCGGCGCTGAAGACGCTCCAGGCCGAGATCGACACAGCTGTCGCCGCGCAGGACCGGCTCTCCGATCCGACCTGGTACGACTGGGCCGTGCAGGGCGCGGGGGGCACGAATTCCACGGCCTCGACGGGCGCCGACTGGATGAAGTTCGACATCGATCTGCCGGCGAAGAAGCTCGAGCTGTTCATGTGGACGGAGCGCGCCCGCGTCGAGCGGCCGGTCTTCCGCCAGTTCGAGGCCGAACGCGAAGTGGTGGTGAACCAGATCCGCGGCGGTGACAACCGTCCTGACAGCAAGTTCGAGCGCGGCCTGCAGTCGATGACCTACGAGGCGAGCCCCTACGGCTGGTCGCACTGGTTCAGCGACATCACCCGCGCCACGCGCGAGGATCACTGGGAGATCTTCCACAAGTACTTCATCCCCCAGAACGCCATCATCGTCGTGGTTGGCGATGTGAAGGCGGCCGACGTGTTCGGGATGGCGGAGGCGTACTGGGGGAGCTGGCAGCCGGGCCGTCCATCGCCGCGGCTGCGGACGGTCGAGCCGCCGCCGGTGGGCGAGAAACGGCTCACGGTGACGGCCGCTGCCGGACCGCGCCTCGCGGTCAACGTACCGATGCCGGCCGCAGGGCATCCCGATGGTCCGGCGTTCCAGGTGCTCGGGGAGATTCTCGGCGGCGAAGACGGCCTGCTCGCCAAAGAGCTCGTCACGCGGCGCCAGCTCGCGACCGCCGCGAGAGCGTCAGGCTCGCCTTCGAAATATCCATCGCACTTCAGCATCCGTGTGGATGCTCGCCGCAACGAGGACCTCGGCGCGATCGAGGCTGGCATCGATCTGGTGCTTCAGCAGGTTCTCGGCGGCACCCTCGGCAAGTCCGAAATGGACGCGGCCGCCGGGCGCCTGACGCTGGGCCTCGCCCGGGGACTCGAAGAGATCGGCGATGCGGCAGTGACGATCGGCGCGATGGAATCGATTCACTACGCCGGCTACCTCAACGCGCTGCCGGGGTTGTGGAAGAACGTGAAGGCCGCGGACCTCGCGCGGATTGCGCGCACCTACTTCGGCGCCGACATGCGGACGGTCGGGGTACTCCGACGCGAGGGACCGGCGCGCGCAGAGACGACATCGCCGCCCTCACCGGCATCTCAATCCAGCGGGCAACCGGCCCCTGCAGCGGTGACACCAGCCGCAGCGGCGGCGCCGACCGCCGCTGCGATCACGGTGGCGAACGAGCGACCCGCGCTGAATGAAGATCGCGCCGCTGCGGCAGCGACGCTCCGCGACATGGCGGCGCCGACCACCGAACAGCTGCCCGATCCGATGGCGATCGCCGAGAACCCATGGAACGCGCCCCCCTGGCTCGCGCTACGGCGTCCGTCGCGGTTTCTGCGGCCGGCACCGACGCTCCGCCACACCGAGCTGACGTTCGCCGACAGTGGCTTCACGCCCCCGCCGGCATCGAAGCATCTCCAGCGTCTCTCGAACGGGCTGCGCACCTTCATCGTCACGGAACCGCTGCTGCCGATGGTCCAGATCACGGCGCTCGTCGACGCCCCGGCGCTCGCAGATCCGCCCGGAAAGGAGGGGCTCGCGAGCTTGCTCGCCAGTATTCTGCGC
>JACDDJ010000823.1 GCA_013817065.1 Acidobacteriota bacterium | reverse complement strand
CACGAGATGTGGCCGGCGACCGAGCTAACATTGATGATGCAGCCGCTGCGCGCCTCCCGCATCCGGGGCAGAACGGCCTTGATGCAGCGGACGGCGCCGAAGTAGTTGGTGTTCATCGTGCCGATGATTTCTTCCATCGGCAGCTCCTCGACCGAGCCGTGGCACTCGACGCCGGCGTTGTTGACGAGCACGTCGATGGGTTCGGCGACGGCGGCAAAACAGGAGCGCACCGATTCGTCAGAGCTGACGTCGAGGGTGAGAACCTTCACGGGCAGGCCCTCGCGCCCCGCGGTTTCTGCCAGCCCGGGTGAGGCGGCAGGGTTGCGCATGGTCGCGATGACCGTGTGCCCCGCGCGCGCCAATTCCAGCGCGGTCGACATTCCGATGCCTGAACTGGTCCCGGTGATCAGTACCGTTGCCATTGTGATTCCTTTCCCAGAGGTTTGCGGTGCGCGGGAGAATACCACAACGCGGCGTACGCCACGCCTCGACGTATCGCGCCATGCTAAATGTTACCGAGGGAGTCATCGTCGCGCCGCAAGTCGGGTTACCCATGAAAGGACGGATTCATGGGACCCTCGCGAGTGGGACCACAAGCGACGAACGTGTATTTGGCACGAATGCGAGAGCGGTACGAACGAGCGGGGCGGGACGCGAAAGGAGCGCTGCTGGATGAGGTGTGCTCGGTGACGCGGTACCATCGGAAGGCGGTGATCCGCCTGTTGCGCCGTCCCGCGTCCCCACGCCTGCGCCGGCCGCGCGGCCGGCACGTGGCGTATCGCCGCGAGGTCGTAGCGGCGCTGTGCGCCATCTGGACGGCCGCGGGCTATCCCTGGTCGGTGCGGCTCAAGGCGCTGCTGCCGGCGTGGGTGCCGTGGGCGCGACGGCGTCTCCGGCTGACCGCGGCGACCGAGCAGGCGCTGCTGCGGATCAGTGCGCGGCAAATCGATCGACGGTTGCAGCCCTTCAGGCAGGAGCTGCGGACGCGGATGTATGGGCGGACCAAGCCCGGGACGCTGCTCAAACACCACATTCCGGTGCAGACGGAACGGTGGAACGTCACCGAGCCGGGCTTCACCGAAATCGATCTGGTCTCGCATTCCGGTGAGTGTGCGGACGGGGAGTTCCTGCATTCGCTGAACGTGACCGACATTCACACGACCTGGGTCGAAACGCAGGCGGTGCTGGGCAAGGGCCAGGAGCGCGTGCGGCAGGCCCTCGAGACGATCGCCGCGGCACTGCCGTTCACGTTGCGCGGCATCGATTCGGACAACGGGTCCGAGTTTATCAACGCGCACCTGTATGGGTACTGTCAGGCGCAGGCCATTCAGTTCACGCGCGGGCGTCCCTACAAGAAGGACGACAACGCGCATATTGAACAGAAGAACTGGACCCACGTACGCAAGCTCGTGGGCTACGACCGCTATGACTCGCTGGCCGCCTTGGCCGCGCTCAACACGCTGTATGCGGATCTGCGGTTGCTGCAGAATCTGTGGCTGCCTTCGGTGAAGCTCGTGACCAAGACGCGGGTCGGCAGCCGGGTCCGCCGGGTCTACGGGCCGCCGCAGACTCCACTGGACCGCGTCCGCGCCTGTCCATCGGCGGACCCGACGAAGGTGGCGGCACTGGTGCGGGAGCAGGCCACGCTCGATCCCTTTGCGCTCGCCGCCCGGATCGAGCGACAGCAGGACCGCCTCTATGCGCTTGCGAATCATCGCCGCGGCGGCCGGCCTCTGGACGCCGGCTCTTGCCCTTGCCGTCGCAGCGGCGCCCGCCGCCGAGGCGCAGTTCGCCGATCGCAAGGCGCTGACGCTCGATGGCGCCAAGCGGATCATGGCCGCGGCCGAAGCCGAAGCGGCGAAGAACAAGTGAACGATCGCGATCGTGGATGAGGCCGGCGAGCTCGTGGCGTTTCACAAGATCGACGAGACGCAGGCCGGCAGCATCGACATCGCCATCGGCAAGGCACGCACCGCGGCGCGGAATGAAGCGGCCGACCAAGGCGCTCGAGGACGCCGTGGCCGGCGGCCGCACGGTGTTCCTCGCCGTCGATGGCCTGGTGCCGCTCGAGGGCGGCGTGCCGATCACGGTCGAAGGCCGTGTCGTCGGCGCGGTCGGCGTGAGCGGCGTCACGTCGCAGCAG
>JACDDJ010000200.1 GCA_013817065.1 Acidobacteriota bacterium | reverse complement strand
GCTTCGAGGCGACGGTCATCATGAACGCGACTCGCCACCGGATCACGGTAGAAAATCCGGACGGCCTGAGTCGCGGCGTGCAATTGATCGAAGTGGACGGACGGCCGCTTCAGGGCCGCGAGGTGCCGCTGTTCTCGGACTGCATCGATCACACCATCCGCGTCGTTCTCGGCTGACGGGACGGCGAAACGGCTACACTTCCCGGATGGTCAACCCCACCGTATCCGTCCGCCACGTCAAGATCGATCGCGATGAACCCTGCGGCATCTGCAACGCCGCGTTCGTGCCGTCCGAAGACTCCGGTTCGCGCGTCCTCATGATCAAGACCGCCGACGATGAGTTTACGGCGCTGATGTGCGGCGGCTGCTATTCCAAGTGGTCGCATGGGGCGACGGCGACGTTCCGGCGACCGATTACCGTGTAGGAGCCGTTCGCACTCGCACATACCAGAACCGGATCCCGGCCTCTCGCCCCTCGCGATCGCTCCGTCGCAGCGTGAGTCGATTGCGTCCGCTTCTGACCGCGGACGCCGGAATCGTGAGCCGATAGGAGCCAATCCGCTGCGGATCCCACTGCAGCTGCACCATTCCGACCGGCTGATTATTCAGCGACACATGCACCAAGGATGACGACGTCGCGCCGTCGGTCGCTGGCGCCGGGAACGGGTCCATGCGGATTGTCATCACGTAATCGCGCACCTCTGGAAGCGGTAGATGCAGGCGGGCCGCGCCGCCCGTCGAGATGCGCGCCACGACGTTTCCTTCAGTCGACGGGCTCGACCATCCGTTGTCGAAATAGATCCGGTCCCGCAGGTACGGTCCAAACGACACCGGCTCGCCGGCGCGGAGTGTCTCAGCGGCGGCGCGGGGCGGTACGACGACGAGCATGACGACCACCAGGGCGGCTGCAAACGCGAGTCCGGCCGTCCACCGGACCACCCGACCCCGCTGGGGCCGGTGCTGCATCAACTCGCGGAGACGTGACGGCCGGAGCAGGACCACGGTCTCGTGGAGGGCGTAAAAGGATGCGAGCAGGAAGAACGGATACGCGTGCATCGTGAAACGCCAATCGAAGATCAGCTTCCAGGTCAGCGCGTAGGGCACGAGGGAACCGGCGAGCACGACCAGCAGCAGGCGTCCCGCCGGGATGCCGAGGAACACGAACAGACCGAGAAGAGCCAGCCACGAGAGGACGGTGCCGAGCTGCCTGCTCCATGGGTCGAAACCGGTCCACTTGTTGGTGAACGGGTAGATCGTCATCCCCTGTAGACCGGTGTCGATCGCCGCCCATGGCCGATGGAGGAGCGTCCCACGGATGTATTGGCTCGCCGTCTGAGCGCCCTCGACCTGCTGCCCTTCCGCCGCGCGATACACATCGGCATGCACGTTGATGGCGTAGAGCGGATCACCGAACGTCCGCCAGCAGTTCACGAGATAGGGGCCGGCCAGCAGCATCGCGACCGCAACAGTGATCCCCAGCGGCCTGAGACGTGATCGCCACGTCAGCGGAAGCGCGACGACGAGGAAGGCCAGGGCCGGCAGCAGGAACGAGAGCGACGTGATTCTGGTCAGGCAAGCGGCAGCCGCAACAGCGCCGGCGATTGCCGCGTTTCGCGGCGAGGGGTCGCGCAACATCCGCAGCATGGCCCAGGCCGACAGCACCACCGCACACATGAACGCATCGTCACGCCAGCCGCCTACTCCCCAGGACACGGCTTCGAACTCGATCGCGAGCGCGGTCGCGGCGCCGAGGCCGACCCAGAAGTTGAAGGCCGCCCGGCCCAGCAGAAACGTCGCGCCGATGGCGAGGACGGAAAAGAACAATGACGCAAAGCTCACCGCGATGTCCTGGTTATCCAGGAGTCGCAGCGACACCCTGGTCGCGAACGGGAACAGCGGTTCTCGATGATGCGCGGCGTAGAACGAGCGCATCTCGCGCGCGAAGATCAGGTAGGTGTAGGGATCACTGATGTAGCGGCCCTGCCACCGCTCCCACGTGAAGTCCGCCGGCCGAAGTGCAGTCGTCGTCCCGCGCGACTCCTGCAATCCGCGCAGCCAGGCTGGAGATTGGACCGTTCCGTAGGTCAGGGTGAGCGCATCGAAACGCAGGAGCGCGCCGTACCCGATCACGAGCAGCAGGAGTGTAAGGCGAAGGAGGCGCGAGCGATCCACCGCCAGAGAGCATATCCCGCCGCTTCGCTCAGTCGAGTTCGTGCGTCATCTCGATCATGGTGTTCCGGAAGCCGAGGCGCTCGAACAGTCGATGAGCATGCGTGTTCTTCGCGGCCGTCCAGAGGATTGCGCGCGGCACGCCGCGTTCGCGGCACCAGGCCAGCGCCGCGTCCATCAGCAGCCGCGCGATGCCGGCGCCGCGACTGTCTTCGTGGACCAGGATGTCGTGGACGAATCCCGCCTCGTCGCGGAGCTCTTTCCAGTTCCTCGGTTCGATACCGGCATAAAGGTATCCGATCACCGCGTCACCATCGTCGGCGACCAGGACGAGCGAGTCGGGCCGCTCGAGCTGCGTGCCCAGGAACCAGGCGTAGCCCGCTTCGGCGTCCGCCCCTCCCTGCATGAAGCGCTGCGGATCGAAGTCGTAGTGGGCACGGAGGAGTGTCGCACCGAGGCGGCCCACTGCCTCGAGGTCCCCTGCCACCGCCCGGCGAATCACCGCTGCCATCCCGCCAGTATAAAGTCCGTCTAGCGGTCGAAGCAGTGAACTGAGTCCGAGCGGAGGGAGCGGGGGGCACGGGGACGTTCAACTCGGAATTCACCGAGACGGCACGGAGAATACCGAGCGGGCTCTCGCCAAGCCGCGCAAAGCGCGGCGCGAGAGCCCCAGGTGTTCAACGTGTTGCCCTGTTCCCCGTGCGTCCCCGTGTCCCCGCGACTCCGTGCTGAACGTCTCCGTGACCTCCGCCCCCTCCATGCACCAGCAGGCGATAGAATCACCGCAGAGGGTGATGCATGAAACCGACTGTGCTTCTTCGCCGTGGATCGATTGTCGTCGTTGCCGCCGGGCTCGCGCTGGCGCCGCCTGCGCCGCAGGCGCAGAGCCGCCGCGCCATGACGATCGAGGACCTGATCGTCGCGCCCCGCATTGCTGATCCGCAGCTGTCACCGGACGGACGGACGGTCCTCTTCAGTCACACCACGACCGACGGAAAGACCGGACGGCGGAACTCCGACATCTACAGCGTTCCCGCTGACGGATCGAGCGAACCGAAGTCGCTGATCGACGGCGACAAGAGCGAGAACACGCCGCGCTGGTCCCCCGACGGCAAACGCATCGCGTTTCTCGCCAATCGTGACGGTGCCACACAGATCTATGTCGCCGATGCGGACGGCGGCGGCGTGAAGAAGGTCACCAGCCTCCACGCGGGAGCGCAGCCGCCGTTTGTCTGGTCACCCGACGGGAGCCGGATCGCCTTTGTGTCCGACGTCTATCCCGACTGCGCCGACGAAGCCTGCAACAAGAAGAAGGCGGAGGAGGCTGCCGCCAATCCGGTCAAGGTCCACCGCCTGACGCGGCTCCTCTACCGGCACTGGGACGAGTGGCGCGAGAACATCCGCCATCACGTCTTCGTCACCAGCGTCGCTGACGGCAAGACCCGCGACCTCACCCCGGGCGACTTCGACTCCCCCCCCGCTCAGCAGGAGAGCGGCGCGCTCGCCTTCGCCCCTGACGGCAAGGCCGTCGCATTCGTGTCGAACCGCGAAGGCAACGACAAGGAAGCCTGGACGACCAACAACGACGTCTTCCTTGTCCCAGTCGAAGGTGGCGAGCCGCGCCTGCTGACGAAGAATCCTGCAGCCGACACCCACCCGGTCTTCTCTCGCGACGGCCGCACGCTGTACATGCTGTCGCAGCGGCGCCCAGGCTTTGAATCGGATCGCTGGTACCTGGATGCCTACGACCTCCAGAGCGGTGCACGCCGCACGCTCTTTACGAAGACCGACCTCTCGGTCGGCGAGTTCGTCCTCGGCGCTGACGATCAGACCATCTGGATTGCGGCCGGCGAGAACGCGCGGACGAACCTCTACACCGTGCCGGCAGCCGGCGGTGAGCCGAAGCGCGTGCTGCAGGGCGGGAACGTCGGATCGATCCAGGCCGGACGTGACTTCGTGGTGTTCTCGATGTCATCGCTCGTCGCGCCACCAGAGGTCTTCAGGGTTGGTGCCGATGGCAGCGGCCTGAAGCCGCTCACTGCAAATGATGCGTGGATGAAGGGTGTGGCCTTCACCCAGCCCGAGAGCCTGACGGTGAACGCCGGTGGCGGACCGGTGCAGTACTGGTTGATCAAGCCACCGAACTTCGACGCCTCGAAGCAGTACCCGGTCGTGATCCTGGTGCATGGCGGCCCGCAGGGGGTGTGGGGGGATGCCTGGTCCACTCGCTGGAATCCGTCGTTGTGGGCCGCGCAGGGCTGGGTCGTCGCCGCACCCAATCCGAGCGGGTCGACGACCTTCGGCCAGCCTGTGGTTGACCGGATCTCGGGCGACTGGGCCGGGCGCGTCATGACCGAAATCGACGGCGTCGTCGCGGCTGTCGCAAAGATGCCCTTCACCGACAGTGCGCGAATGGGCATTGCGGGGGCGAGCTACGGTGGATACGCGGTGAACTGGATCCTCGGGCAGCAGCCCGATCGCTACAAGGCAGCGGTGACCCACGACGGCGTGTTCAACCTCGAGTCGATGAGCCTCGCGACCGAGGAGCTGTGGTTTACGGAGTGGGAATTCGGCGGCACGGCGTGGGACCCGAAGGCGCGTGCGCAGTTCGCGAAGGTCTCGCCACACCTGCACGCGCACAAGATCAAGACCCCGACGCTGATCATCACCAACGAGCTCGACTTCCGCGTGCCGGTCGACCAGGGTCTGCAGATGTTCACGGCGCTGCGGCGCAACGGAGTCCCGTCAGAAGCCCTGGTGTTCCCCGATGAAGGTCACTGGGTCTTGAAGGCGGTCAACAGCCGGGTGTGGCACGAAGCGGTGTTCGGCTGGCTCACAAAATATCTCGGGAACTGACGCTGACGGGCGGGCAGGTTAGCTTGCCGCGCCGAAGCCTTCAAGGCGGGAGGGTGCGGAAGCGACGGACGCATCTCCGTTACAATCTGGTATGGATTCTAACAGCCGGGCTGAAGCCCCTTCGCGGCTTCCCGCGGGCCTTGTCGTCACGGGCGAAATCACTTCGGATCACGATCTGACGATCGACGGCACGTTTGACGGCCAGATCACGGTCCCTGAGCAACACGTCAGCATCAGCGCGTCCGCGAAGGTAAACGCGAAGATCATCGCTCGCGCCGTCACCATCGCGGGAAAGGTCGAGGGCAGCGTCGCCGCCGCCGAGCGCGTCACTCTTGCCAGCTCGGCAACCGTTCGAGCACACATCCAGACGCCATCGATCGCGCTGATCGAGGGCGCGCAGTTCACCGGCACCGTGGATCCAAGCCGCAACGAGGCCGCCGTGCACGTCGCGAAGTACCGACAGAAACAAGCTTAGGGCACTGACGCTGAGGGTGCGGGCGCACTGACGCCGAGGGTGCGGGGCGCGCTTTGCGCTGCGGGTGCGGTCGAACTTACGCTGAGGGTGCAGGCAGCTTAGCCTGCCGCGCCGAAGCCTTGGCGAAGGCGGGAGGGTGCAGATGGTGTCTGCGGGTTATTCCGGCACGCCGCTACCCAGGAAGCTCGAGATCAAAGAAGGCACGCGCGTGGCGACGATCGGCGCGCCGGCTGACTTCACCGCAACACTTGGTGCGCTCCCCGCAGGCGCCCGGCTCCTGCGTGGTCTCGCTGCACCGCGCGACCTCACCATCTGGTTCGTCACATCCCGGCGTCAGCTCGAAGGAGACCTCAAGCGCGTCACCCCGGAGAAGGGCACCGGCAGCCTGTGGGTAGCCTGGCCAAAGAAGACATCGGGAGTGAAAACCGACGTCACGGAAGACGTGCTGCGCGAAGTGATCCTGCCCCACGGCCTCGTCGACCGCAAGGTCTGTGCAATCGACACGACCTGGTCAGGCCTGCTGTTCTCGTGGCGCCGAGCAAAGTAGCACGTCGCCCCGATGGCCAGATCGCACTCTGAGCGTCAGGCCAAGGGTCTTGGCCTGGTGGGTGAGTTCAGCGCGTCACAAAGGGCGGCAGGCGAACTGAGCGGGCCGCTTTGCGTGCGACCTTCGGCTGCGTGGCGCGCGGGCGCCGGTCCAATGCCAATTGCTCAGTCCGGTAGCCGCACGAGGCACAGGCAAACTGCAGCACGCCTCGGTCAGTGACCGAGACGAAGGTGTGGCTGCATCTGAAGATCCGTCTCGCATCGATAACCATGGCCGCTCCACGTCCACCTGTCTATACGCAGTGTGCGTATCCATGTTCAGGCGGCAAGGATTGCGCCACTACGGTTCAGGAGCAACGGCGGGTTTCTTGGCGCTTCGCGATCGACAAGATTGTGAGCGGGAGGACGAATTCGTAACTTGCGAGAGAGGGCGAGGCTACCGGGCTTTCGTGGAAGCCAACAAAAGTCAAACTTCTAGAGGGGATTGGGCAATGCAGCGGTCAGGCACAGCTGTTGCCGTCGAGGAGGGATCTAACCACTATTTTCCGAAAGGTAATGTCGATGAATCACCTCGTTGCCGCAAGTGCAGCTCTGTTGGGCGGGATTGAAACCCTCGCATTGCTCATCGTCCTCTGTCGAGGCTGATCGGTCCAGTCTTTATGACGTTCCACCGGACCCGCAGCGCGGGCCCGGTGGCGAGCATGGAGAAAGACTAGAATCCGACCCGGACTCCGAAACGAAGGATCCGCGGGCTCAGGTTCTGGTTCAGTTGATTGAACGTGGCGCCGATCACGCGATTGCGCTGCAGTTCGACGTTGTTGTTGAAGACGTTGAACAGGTCCGCGGCGAAGTTGAGCGATGCCCGCCCGACGGTGATGTTCTTCGCCAGCCGAAGATCGAGGTTCCACACGTCAGGAAGGCGGACGTCATCGACCTCCGACACCAGCAGGACGTTGTGGCTGCCGTCGAGCCCGAGTGACGCGGGCGCGACTGGCGGGAGCGGACCACCCTGCTTCCCGTACAGATTCCCCGCCACTTCCGTGTTCCACGGCAGCTGATACAGCCCGTTCAGATTCAGCATCCACTTGGCGTTGACGAACACTTCCCCCTGGCCGCTGCCGCTCGACAGCTGATACATCTGGCCGCCCGGAATGACCGCGCTCGCCTGCGGCACGAGCGTGCCGATCTGCAACGTATCGATGTACCCGTCGAGCGGCGTCGGGTTGCCGAAGGCGCCGACCAGGTTGCCGTCATCGAACTGCTGCGTGGCATCGTTGTAAGAAGCGGCGGCACGTGCCATCCACTTGTTCGACAACCGCTTGGTCAGCGTGAAGTCGATCCCGTTGTAGCGGGTCGAGTAGCCGTCGAAGTTGGTCCGGATGCGGCCATTGCCGCCGGCGGCGACTGCCGCAGGGATCGGCCGGAAGACCAGAGTCGAGTACGTCCCCTGTCCGGGAACATTCACTTCGAGGCGTCCGCCAGGCGTGGTCGCCGTGTTGGCCAGTTCGTAATCGCCAGGGCCGACGCCGATCCATGGATCATAGGCATAGCGGGTGGTGCGATTCCACGAGTACGCCACGCTCACGCCGAGGTTCGGCATCAGCTCACGATCGAG
>JACDDJ010000822.1 GCA_013817065.1 Acidobacteriota bacterium | reverse complement strand
ACCGCGATCAATACGGTGATCCGCGAGATCATGGCCCTGTTCGAGCGACGTTCATATGTCGGCTACACCGCCACTCCGTTTGCCAACATCTTCATCGACCCCGACACGAACGACGAGATGTTGCAGGACGACCTGTTCCCGAAGCACTTCATCAAGACGCTCGATCCGCCCAACACCTATGTCGGCGCCTCTCGTGTGTTCGCCGATGACGGCGACCTGCGCGAGCCGATGGTCGAGGTGGTCGGGGACTACCTCTCGCACCTGCCTTTGAACCACAAGGCGGACCACCCGGTGACCCTGCCGCCGACGTTGCTGACGGCCGTCCGGGTGTTCGTGCTGACGCGCGCCATCCGCATTCTGCGCGGCCAGGGCCGCCAGCACTGCACGATGATGATCAACGTGAGCCGCTTCAATGCGATCCAGGAGAAGGTTCACGGCGAGGTCTACATCTACCTCCAGACTCTCCAGAACGCCGCCGCCATGGCCTTGGGACCCGACCCGCTGAGCGATCCGGTAATCGCCGAGTTCAAGGAGGACTTCGAGCGCGAGTTCGGCGACGGCGAGGAAACCTTCGACGCGGTCCGCACCGTCCTGGCGGAGGCCGCGCGGGCGCAGCCCCTCACCGTGAACATGAAGGGCGGCGTCCTCGACTACCGGGCCCATCGCGAAAACGGATTGCACGTGATCGCCATCGGCGGCCTCGCACTGTCGCGTGGCCTGACGCTTGAAGGCCTGACGGTGTCCTACATCCTGCGCAACACGGCCGCGTCGGACACCCTGATGCAGATGGCCCGCTGGTTCGGTTACCGGCCGGGCTACGAGGACATGTGCCGGGTGTACCTGCCTCAGCTCGCCCTGAATCACTATCGCGAGATCAACGGTGCCATCGAGGAGCTGCGCGACGAGGTTCGCCGGATGCACGACCTCGGGATGACGCCGGAATATTTCGGATTGAAGGTCCGGGAAAGCCCGACGGCGATCCGAATCACCGCCGCCAACAAGATGCGCACCGCGACCCAGATGACCATCGCGCAGGACTACTCCGAGCGGCATCTGGAAGGCTACATCCTGCCGAACAACCCTGATGTGAACCAAGCCAACTTGGACGCGGCCCGTGCCTTCGTCGCGACGCTGGGCGAACCATCGTCCGCAAAGTCGACGAAGCAGGCCGATGTCTGGGAATGCCAGTCGGGCCACTCGGTGATGAGCTTGCTGAAGGCTTTCAGGTTCTCGCCGGCGCACGGCGATCTTGGGCCGATCAGCGGCGACGTCAGCTTGTTCATGGACTACTTCAGCGACCGTCTGCGGGACGAGATGGAGGAATGGGATGTCGCCATTCCGCACCCGGCTAGCGGCGAACCCAGACCGGATGTCCTGCGCCCTGACCTGTCCTTCCCGCTCCGCGCGCGGGAGTCGGGGGACGTAGTGGAAGGCGGCTTCCGGGTCACTAAAGGGCGCAATCGAGTCGCTGTTCCCAACGACGCCCAGATCGGGCTCGATCCGGACCAGCTCTCGGCCGGCCAGAAGGAGCGGAAAGACGGGGTTCGCCGCGGCGACAAGGCATTCTGCGC
This sequence comes from Acidobacteriota bacterium, assembly GCA_013817065.1. Taxonomy (GTDB): domain Bacteria; phylum Acidobacteriota; class Vicinamibacteria; order Vicinamibacterales; family 2-12-FULL-66-21; genus JACDCA01. The sequence goes on along the minus strand of JACDDJ010000822.1, from coordinate 585 downwards.
CCAGCGCACCCGCCCACTGCTGCTGGTCCACGTCTTCACCACTGACGAGACCATGAAGGACATGAAGCTCAAGGGGCCGGTCGTCACCCTTAGCTTCTGCCTGCCAACGACCGCAAAACCCACGTCGGAGCGAAGTTACCAAGTCAACGCCGTCTACCGGAAACAGGTCGAGGAGGCGTTCGCCCGCGAGGACGAGGACGACGACGACGCTGTCCAGGCTGGTGAAATCTGATGGACGATAGTGAATGGCGCGATATTGCCCCTGCTGTCGATCCGCACGCCGACAATGTCCGGCGCGCTTTGTCCACGCACCCACTCGACTTTTTCCGGGGCCGCAACCACTCCGGCCAATACATTTTCTCGCTTACCGCAGACGACGGTTGCCGAGACTTGCTTAACTCGCCGAAGCTTAACGGCATTGATGTCTCGGTGGAACGCAGGGCTGGCGACGGCGCGCGGCTTGTGCTGACCCTTGAGGATCGCGATCAGTTCGACATCTTCCGGGCATTGTGCGGCCATCTGCTGGACGCTACCGCCGATCACCTGCGTGGGGCTAACGGACCTGGCCTGCGCCTCGTGCTGCGG
>JACDDJ010000199.1 GCA_013817065.1 Acidobacteriota bacterium | reverse complement strand
GCGCCTGTACTTGTGGATTCAGCACCGACGACGGATGGACGAACAGGGCGCCGCCCGTCGCCGCGACGCGCCGGTTCAGTTGGGCGAGCGCCTGGATTGCCGGCAGATTTTCAGGTGCGGCGCCCAGGACGAACTCGAGGGTGGCGCGCGCCTCGTCGAGTCGACCGGTCTCGAGTAGTGCCCGGCCCAGTGTGACGTGCGCAGAGAGATAAGAAGGGTGCCGTTTGAGCCCACCCGCACAGACGGCGATCGCCTCTTCGAAACGGCCGGTGCGGCGATACTCTTCGGCGAGGGCGGCAAACGCGATCGACGCCGGATCCGAGTCGATCCGGCGTCGCCAGTCCTCGATTCGCGAGTGCTCCGACACCCGGCTATTGTACGGTCACCGTTCGATTCGTCGTGTGCGTCCGGCCAACGTCGTCGGTGACCGTCAAGGTGACCGTGTAGGTAGCTGCAGTGGCGAAGGCGTGCGCAACCTGGGCCCCAGACTCGACCGGCGAACCATCGCCGTACTCCCATCGATAGGACACGATCGACCGTCCCGCCGCGGCGGTAGAGCTCGTCCCATTGAAGTTGACCGGGATATTGGCGCGAACTGGTGTCGGCCCGAACGTGAAGGACGCGGTAGGCAGCGCGCCGGCTCCGACGGTCACTGTCTGTGTCGTTGACACCGAGCGTCCCGACGCATCGCTGATGGTCAGCCGGACGAAATAGCTGGCGGCGTTGCTGAAGGCGTGGGTCGCGGTCTGCCCGCTTGCGGTCCGGCCATCACCGAAGTCCCAGCGGTATTGGGTGATCGGATTATTGGATGGCGCGGCACTGGTGGTGGCGTCGAAGAACACGCCTTGCCCTTGCGACGGCGCCTGTGGCGAGAACGTAAAGGCGGGGTTCAGCCCGGACGGCGGCAGGACGACGCCGGTTGGCACCAGCCGGATCACGGCGTTGCGACCGACGGCATTGGCGTAGTTCGTACCAATCGGCGTGGCGGTGATCTCGACAATCGACTCGACGCTCGCCGAGACGAACGGCGCGGTATAGACGAGTGGCGCCCGGCCATCGGAGCCGGTCACGATCGAGCGTGCGGACAGGGTTCCGAAATCGACCGACTGGCCGTTGACACGGATCTCGGCGCGCAGGGGAACACCCGAGGCGGGCTGCCCCACCGAGTTATACACGGTGACCGCCACGACGGCTTGCGAGGCGCCATCCTGCTGCAGGACGTCCGGTGTCACCTGCACGTTCACCGACGTGCCGAACTCGGATGGTCCGGTCAGGGGCGGTGCCTCCTGGTCCTTCATGGTGCAAGCCGCGGCGAGGGCGCCGGCCAGTCCGAGGGCAACGATTCTGATTGATGCGTTCATATGTGACCCGGTTGTCTGTGACCTGGCGCCCGGCTACTCCGGGTCGCCCCAGTTGGCAAAATGGACGCCGACACGCCCCCTGGTGATCACCTCGCGGCCGGTCTGGTCGTGGCCGTAGAAGGTGATTTCGGCGATCGTGGAAACGACGATGAGGCTCGTTGCCAGCGCGGCGAGCGGCGCTTCAGCTTTCGCCTGAGCGCGCACGAGCGTGAAGGATGCCTGCGTCTGGTCGAACACCGTGGCAGTGAACGCACCATCGAAGCCGTAGGGCACGTCGACTCCTGCCCGGTTCCGGCCATCGCTGCGAATGAAGCGCACGCGGTAGCGGTCGACAGTAATCGCGTTGGCAGGGGTCGGCGTCAGTGGCGAGGCCGACGGCCCGGGGTCCTTGAGGGCGAGCACGAAGGTGACGCGCGCGACGTCTCCGAATATCGTACTGACGCCATCGACGACGGTGACGACATCGGACTCGAGGTCGCCGGCGAAGTCTTCCGGGTCCGCGCCCGATGCCGCATCGATGGCGGCGACCACCAGGTAGGAGGACGCGGTCCCCTCGCGGGTCATCGACCCGCAGGAGACTGACGCCATTACGAGTAAACCGAGCAGCACTCTCTTCATGGCTAACCCTTCAGGATCCGTGGCGTGATAAAAATCAACAGTTCGCGACTTTCGTCCTGTACCGAGTCCCGCCGGAACAGCCAGCCGAGGAGAGGAATCCGGTTCAGGAGCGGGGTCCTGTCGGTGGACGATTGTTCGCGGCTGACGAAGATGCCGCCGATGACCGTGGTTGCGCCGTCCTCGACCTGGACCTGGGTCTGGGCTTCCTGGGTGTCGATCGGCGGGATGCCATTGACCTCGCGACTGAAGTCCGCGGTCATGTTCTGCACGCTCACCTGCATGATGACGGTGCCCGCCGCCGTGATCTGCGGCGTCACCTGGAGCTTGAGCACCGCGTCCTTGAAGGTGACGGTGACGGTGTTGTTGGCGACGGTCTGAATCGGGATCTGGATACCCTGCTGCACCGACGCCGAGACGTTGTTCTGCGTGGTCAGACGCGGCGTCGAGAGCACGCGGCCTTTGCCGGTGCGCTCCAGGGCGCTGAGCGCGACGTCCAGGTTGAAGGCGCCGTTCACCGATCCGAGCGCCAGGCCGATGGCGGAGTTCGCGGCGTCCACACCAAGATTCACGCCGGTGCCGGTTTGCTCCGCGGCGCTAGCGCGCGGGTCGGTGCCGAGCGGGCCCTGTGTGCCGAGACGTCCACCGACGGTGCCGCGGTTCGGGAACGCCAGGCCGGTGGTGTTGCCGATGTCCGGCGTCATGCGTCCATTGAGGCCCCACTGGATCCCGATCGCCCGGGCGAAGTCGCGACTCGTCTGCACGATCCGGGCTTCCACCTCTACCTGTGGTTCGGCGCGATCGAGTGAGTTCAGCAGGTTGGCCGCGATCTGCAGACGGTCGGGAAGGTCGGTAATGATGAGCGTATTGGTTCGCGCATCCACCTGGATCTGGCCTCGCGATGACAGCGCGGACTTGGTCAGGAGCGGCTGCATGTCCTGGGCGCGGGCGTAGCTCAATGTGAAGGTCTGGACGCTGACGTCCCCAGCCAGTGCGCGAGCCTCTGCCAGCTTGTGCCGCTCGGCTTCTTCCTCCGAGAGCACGTTCAGGGGTGCGATCCGAATGATCGTGCCTTCAGCGACGTAGCCCAGTTTGTTCGCCCGAAGTACCGTTTCGAGCGCCTGGTCCCACGGGATGTCGCGGACGAAGATATCGACGGTGCCCTGGACGGATGGATCGAAGACTACGTTCAGGCCGCCGTGCTCAACGAGCGTGCGCAACGTCGCCCGAAGGTCCGCCCCATCGAGGTCGAGAGAGACTGGTGTTCCGATGTAGCGTTTCTCGGCGCTGGGCGAGAACGTTTGCGACTGTGTTTGCGGCCGCGCCGACACCGGAGGCGCGACCGGCGCTACCGGCGTCAGCCGCGCCGCGTTCTTAACAGCCTGTTCTATCGTCAGGGACGCTTCGGGCTGGCCGGCGACCGGCTCGGCTGGTGACAGCAACACCGAGGTCGATTTCTGCGGGTGTTCGAAGACGACCGAGAGCGCGTGCCCGGGCTCGCCCGTCCGTTCGATGTGATACGTCGCCGTGTCGGCGATCTCCATCACCACCCGCGTGACCAGCGGCGCACGGCTGTTCACCGCAACCCGGACCCTCTGGACGAGGGGACTCTTCACGTCAGTCTGCGCGGGCGCCTGCGCCGAGACGTCGGCAAAGTCCATCACCAGGCGGCGCGGATCGTTGGACTCTTCGACGTTCGCGGGCGTCAATTGCCCGTTCCCTCGCAACGTCACTGTCGTGCGCTCGCCAACGTGAGCGGCGCGAACGGACTCGATCACCGTCGCGGCCGGCGGCAGGACCGACGCGCTCGGCGTCACCGCGACTGCCCCGACGACCGCGGCGACCACCACTACGGCCGACGCCACGCGGGCAGTCGACACACAATTGAGCAACCTCATCCCCGATTCTCCTCGCCCGATCTCAAGGCCTTACGCACTTCCCTCTGCTTGACGAGCGACAGCGGGTCATTGACGTCCTGCGCGAAGACCACGGCGTCTGCCGTGATCGACTTGACGCTGCCGTCCAGCAGTCGCTGACCGGCACGCACGACGTACGTCTTCTTGTCAGGTCCCTGGAGCATGGCAACGAAGCCGGCGCGCTCCTTCATGATTCCCTTCAGACTGACTTCGTTGATCAGCATTCCCGGCAGGCCGGCGACACGAGCGGCCGACGACCTGGGATCCGAACCACGGCCGACCAGGCTGACAAATGGGTCGCGACGTCCCTCGACCTTGTAGGTGAACGCCGACGCCAACGCGCTCGCGTCCGGCTTCTCGACCGCTGCCGCGGCTGAAGCCGGCTTCTGAGTCGCGGGTGGCGCCGCGGGAGCCTGCGCCGCGAGCGGTGTCGCGGTCAGACCGATAATCGCCAGGATGATGTGCTTCATTTGGGCGCCGCTGGGTTGGCTACCGGCTTCACGGGAATCGTCGCGGCCGGCTTCTCCTGCAGCACGAATGTCGTGGCCACCAGGTCGGCGACGATCGTCGCGTTTGCCTCGGGCTGCGTCTTGGCCTTGATGACGATGTCGCTGACGTTGATGATGCGGTGAAACTTCCCGATGCGATCGAGGAAGAGGCCAAGGTCGTGGTACGTGCCCTCCGCCGTGAGCTTGAACGGCAGCGACGCGTAGAGCGCCTCCTGCTTTGGCGGCTGCGGGGTGAAGCGCTGGATCGACAGGTTGGACTGGGTGGCGAGCCCCTGGACGCGGCGCAGAATATCGGCGACGTCCTTTTGCTCCGGCAGAACGGCCCGAAGGCTCTCGAGCCGTGCCTCGAGATCGGTGACCTGCGACTGGAACTCTGGCAGCCGCCGCGCCGTCGCCACACCACGAGCAATGTCCTGCCGCATGGCGAGCAGCCGGCCCTGTCGCGTCGCGATGTCAGCCTGCATCTCGGTCACGTAGAAGTGCCAGAACCCGAAGACCGAGCCAGCCGCCACGAGCACGAATGCTCCGACCTGGCCGTACCACGGAAGTTTGCTGAGGGAGAGTTGCATCTATTGCCCTGTCGCCTTATCGGAGGCGCCTAGCTGATCCATTAACCGCTCCGTCGACCGCGTCACCGCTTGGCCACCAGGGGCGTGGCCGGCGCCGGGGTATCGGGATTCGCAAAGGTCGCCTTGACCGAGAACTTCACGAGGTCTCCGGTCTTCGGGTCCGACGCCATCTGGCTGTCGATGATGTCGATCGGCCGCTTGAACCAGGAGCTCGTCTCGAGGTTGGCGACGAAGTCCGAGACGCCGGTCAACGAGGTCGTCATCCCCGCGATCGTGAGGTCGTCGCCCTTCTGGGTGATCTCGGTGAGCCACAGGCGGTCCGGGATCGCCTTGCTGATCTCGTCGACAATGTGAACCGGTCCGGTCTGCCCGCGGCGCAGTTGCTCGATCAGCGTGACGCGCTGTTGGAGCTGGGCCTTACGCGTCTCGAACTTCTGCACCTGGGCGAGCACGGAGCGAAGCTGCTGCGTCTCGGTCTCCGCGCGCGCAATGTCTTCGTCGACCCTCTGCGAGCTCTGACGAAGTGACCAGAACCACCAGCCAACGAGCAGCACGGTGCTGAGCAGGATCAGGCTGGCGACAATCGTGATCCGCTGCCCCTCCGGAATCATCATCGAGCGCTTCGCAGGGCGGCGCTCTACGGCGAGAAGGTTGATGCGGATCATCGGTCGGCCACCCGTCGCAGCGCGAGGCCGACGGCCACTGCCGCTGTCGGTGCAACCGCCGCAGCATCACCGGCAACGTTCTTCGCATCGAAGGCGACACGCCTGAAGGGATCGAAGACCTCGACCGGCGCATCGAACCGCTCGGCGAGAATCTCGGTGAAGCCCTCAGCCCGTGACGCGCCGCCGCTGACGACGATCCGCTTGATGCGATCGGAGGAGGCGGTGGCTTTGAAGAAATCGAACGTCTTCTGGATTTCGAGCATGACGTTCTCGGTGACGGCGCGCAGCACCGGGCGCGCATCTTCAAAGCTGACCCCGTCAACGGCTTCGCCGCGCTTCAACTGATCGGCGACGTCATACGGCAGGCTCAACTCGCGCTGCAGCGCTTCGGTGTAGGCATTTCCGCCGATCGAGACGTCGCGCGTGAAGACCGACTGCTCGCCGTTGAGTATGTTGATGTTGGTCGCACTCGCGCCGGCATTGAGGAGCACGACGACGGCGCCGGGCTCCATCCCATAGTTCACTTCGTAGGCGTTCTGCAGCGCGAAGGCATCGACATCGATGACCACGGCGGTCCGGCCCGCCTGGGCGATGACCCCGGTGTAGTCCGCGATCTTCTCTTTCTTCGCCGCCACCAGCAGCACTTCCATGGTGCCGTTCCCGGTCGCCCCACCTTCGAGAACCTGATAGTCAAGGTTGACGTCCTGGATGTCGAAGGGAATGTACTGCTCGGCTTCCCAGTAAATGGACTCGGCCAGTTCGGCCTCGGTCATCGTCGGGAGCGTGATTTTCTTTACGATGACCGCGTTACCTGACAAGGAGGCGGCGACGTCCTTGGTCTTGATGCCGCGGGCGTCAAAGAGGCGGCGGATCGCATCGGCGACGGCGGCCCCATCGATAATGGCGCCATCGACGATGCTGTCGGGCGGCAACGGTTCGCTGCCGTACGCGGTGACGCGGTAGCCGCGGCCGGCGGGCTTCAACTCGACTGCTTTGACCGCGCTCGAACCGATATCGAGCCCGACCAGTGATTTCGCTCTGCGAAACACCGTGGTCCTGTCTATGAGGGGCCGTGGCTGTCGCGGCGACCGCACACCCAGCAGCACCGGGCTGAAGTGGACGCCGCAGCGCGGCAATGTTCTTGTTAAGTTCTCAGGTTATCGGCTCAGCAAGTGCGCAAGGCGGGTGCCACGAGGCAGCGAGGGACGGAAACCGGCAGAATGTGGCGATTCTCGGAGGTCGCGCCTCTGCCGGGCCAGAGCGGTAATCACATTTTGGACACGATCTAACGAAACCGTAATGCGCTTTCCGCGTACTGTGGTTACAGGCAACAACCGTGACGGGCGGCAGCCGATAACTCCATGAATCGACAGGCCGATAGAGGTCTGGCTCGTGTCTTGACAATCCCCGCAATCGTCAGTATCCTCTTGGTTTGCCGTCCTCAGTAATGGGCCGACCGTCTGTCACGACGGCTGGCGGGCAGGCAACAAGCCAAGTTTGTTCAGGCCGAAAGGGTTTTTTGAATGGGTACGTTTGTTCCCACCGCCGGGAGTGTGGAGCGGCAGTGGCACGTCATCGACGCCGAGGAGCTGGTCCTGGGCCGCGTGGCAACCGAAGCGTCGCGCCTCCTTCAGGGTAAGCACAAGCCGGTTTACACCCCCTACATTGATACTGGTGATCACGTCGTGATCGTGAATGCCGCGAAGGTCAAGCTCACCGGCCGTAAGGAAGAGCAGAAGCTGTATCGGTATCACAGCGGCTTCGAGGGCGGGCTGCGCGAAGAACGGGCCAAGGATCTGCGCCAGAAGAACCCGGTGCGAATGGTCGAAGAAGCCGTGCGCGGCATGCTCCCCAAAACAAAGATGGGTGAAGCAATGTGGCGCAAGCTGAAGGTCTACGCGGGAGCCGATCACCCGCACGCCGCGCAGATGCCGCGCCCGCGGGGTGAGGCCCACAAGAAGTCAACCAAGCAAGAGGTCGCATAGTGGCAGCTGGAATTCAGTACTACGGGACGGGACGCCGCAAGACAGCCACCGCCCGCGTGTTTCTCCGCCCTGGCAACGGC
>JACDDJ010000198.1:1819-7720 GCA_013817065.1 Acidobacteriota bacterium | reverse complement strand
CCACTAGGGCTATCCGTGATGTCCGCGAAAATTTGTGTCCGTGCAGTCAGGGCCTGTCCGTAGGATCCGTGTGGATTATAGGCGCAATCCGAGGGCCCGACGGCGCTGTGTAGCGCCAGCAGACACTGTCCGTTTTTTGCTCATCTATTGGCGGCGTGTATATCAAATTCTGTTCATTTTTGGGTGCTGGTGTATGATAAGCAACCGTTATGCACTTGCTGAGGTAGAGGAATGACGACAAAGAAGAAGACCCGGGTGCTGGCGATCGACGACGAGCCGTCAATCATCGAGTGGCTGAAGATCCTTCTGGAGCACCAGGGCTACGAGGTCCGCACGGCCATGATCGGTACGCGCGGCGAGGAAATCTTCAAGACTTGGAAGCCCGACGTCGTGGTCACCGACATGATGCTCCCCGACATCGACGGGCTGGAGCTGCTGCGCCGCTTCAAGCAGACCCATCCCGATACCGAGGTGATCGTCATCACCGGTCATGGCTCCGTGCAGAAGGCGGTCGAGGCGATGAAGGCGGGCGCCTTCGAATTCGCTGAGAAGCCGATCGATGCGGACGCCCTGCTTGCGAAGCTCGAACGCGCCATCGAACGCCGCGACCTGCTCGGCGAGAACCTGCTGCTCAAGCAGAAGATCGAGAACCAGTTCCGCTTCGGCAACATCATCGGCAAGAGCAAGAAGATGCACGAAGTGCTCGAGCTGGTGGAGAGCGTCGCTGGCAGCGACGCCAACATCCTGATCCAGGGAGAGAACGGCACGGGCAAGGAGTTGATCGCCAATGCGATCCACTACAACAGCAAGCGGGCCAAGGGTCCCTTCATCAAGATCAACTGCGCCGCGATCCCCAAGGACCTGATCGAGTCCGAACTCTTCGGCTACAAGAAGGGGGCCTTCACCGGTGCAGCCAGCGATAAGGAAGGGCTCTTCGAGATGGCGGAGGGCGGCTCGCTGCTGCTCGACGAGATCGGCGAGATGCCGCCCTATCTCCAGACGAAGCTGCTGCGCGTTCTGCAGGAGCGCGAATACCGTCCGATTGGCAGCGATCGGATCGTGCGCGTGGATTTCCGCCTGATCTGCGCTACCAACATCGACCTCGATGCGGCACTGCGCGACGGCAAATTGCGCGAGGACCTCTACTTCCGCATCAATACCATCACCCTGCGCGTGCCACCGCTGCGGGAGCGCACTGAAGACATTCCGCTGCTGTGCGAGCACTTCCTCGAGAAGTACCGCAATCGCCACGGGCGCAACGTCAAGTCGATCGCGCCGGCGGCGTATCACGTGCTGATCCGGCATCGCTGGCCTGGGAACGTCCGCGAGATCGAGAACGTGGTGGAGCGTGGGGTGCTGGTGTCGAAGGGCAGCGAAATCACCGTCAATGACCTGCCGGAGTCGCTCAAGAGCGACAACACCGCGACCACCGAGTTCGTCGTCCCCCCGCACCGCACGCTGGCCGAGATCGAGAAGATGGCGATTCTGCAGACGCTGCAGCGCACGAACTGGAACAAGCAGGAGGCCGCACAGATCCTCGGGTTGTACCGTCCGACGCTCTACAGCAAGATGAAGAAGCACGAGATCCAGGACGGCGGCAAGAGCGGTGCGCGGCGCGCCGCACAGGTCTGAGCGCACCACCCGGTGACTGCCACTTCCATTTTTCACCCGCCAATCATTGCCCGGCGAAGCCGGCCTGACGGTCCGTTACTTGCAGCCTGATCAGGTAAATGCTGGATCTCGCCGCCGCACGCGCGACCGCACATCTCGCCTCGGCCGGGGAGTTCGCGACCTTCGCGGGCAAGGCGGCGCGCCAGGCATTCCTCCCGCCCTACGAGGCCCGTGAAACGCTGCGACAGCTCTACGAGCTGGGAGTGCGATCGGCCCCGCTGATCGCGGTTTCAGGTCTGGCGGTGGGCGTCGTGCTGTCGATGCACACCCGCGCTTCTCTGGAACGCTTCGGCGCGGAGTCGATGATCCCCGCCGGGCTGGCGATGGCACTGGTGCGGGAGACCGGTCCTCTCACCGCCGGGCTCCTTCTCTCGGGCCGTATCGGGGCTGGCATCGGTGCGGAGCTCGGCGCGATGCGTGTGACCGAGCAGATCGACGCGCTCGAGGCATCGGCCGTTGACGCCTTTCGCTATCTCGTGGTCACCCGCGTCGTGGCCTGCGTCATCGCCTTGCCGTTGCTGACCACGATCATGAATTTCTCCGGCATGCTCGGCGGTTTCATCGCCGAGCGGGCGGCAACCGGGATGTCGCTCGGGTTGTATTTTCAACGGGCATTCGACGTCGTGAACATGAGCGACTACGTGCCCTCGACCCTCAAAACAATGGTGTTCGGGTTCCTCATTGCGACCGTGTCGTCGTTTCTCGGGTTTACCACCAGTTCCGGGACCGAGGGTGTGGGTCGGGCTTCGACACGGGCGGTCGTACTTTCGTCGATCCTGATCATCGTCGCCAATGTGGTGCTCGTGCGGTTGATTTTCTTTTTCTATCCCGAGGCGGCAGGATGACGTCGGCCGACCCCGCCGTCAGGCTCGACGCCATCACCAAGTCGTTCGGGGGTCGCCGTGTCCTTAACCAAGTCACGCTGGAGGTGCCGGAGGGATGCGGCTTCGTGATCCTGGGGCGGTCGGGTACCGGCAAGAGCGTGGCGCTCCGCCATATTATCGGACTGGTCCGGCCCGATGCCGGCAGCGTTTTCGTGCATGGCACCGACATCACGGAACTGGAAGGTACGGAGCTGGCCGAGGTGCGCAAGCAGGTTGGCTTCCTGTTCCAGAGCGGCGCACTGTTTGACTCGATCTCAGTCGGCGAGAACGTTGCCTTCCCCATGCGCCGGCACACGCGTCTGGCGGATGCCGAGATCCGGCAACGCGTGCAGTCGAAGCTCGATTCGGTCGGGCTGGGCAGCGACTACGACAAGATGCCCGGCGATCTGTCCGGCGGGATGCGCAAGCGTGCCGGGCTGGCCAGGGCCATGGCGCTCGACCCCCGCATCCTGCTCGTCGACGAGCCAAGCGCCGGTCTCGATCCTATTACCTCTGAGGAGATCGATGAGTTGCTGCTCGGGCTGAAGCAGAATCAGAAGACGACCCTTGTCGTTGTCACACACAACATTCCGAGCGCGCGCAAGCTTGGCGACCAGTTGGTGATGCTGGACCAGGGCCGCAGCGTAGCCCAGGGAACGGTAGAAGAATTGGAGCAGAGCGACAACGAGCTCGTGCGCGCCTTCATGTCGTCGTCGCACGCCGGATGATCGCAGGGTTGATGTAACCAGATGCAGAAAAACAGGCTCGCCGCCGTCGGCGCGTTCGTGATCGGGAGCATCGTGCTGTTCGCGGTGGGGCTCTTCCTTATCGGTGACCGGCGGATGATGTTCGCCGAAACGTTCGAGGTCTACGCCGAGTTCGAACAGGTCGCCGGGCTTCAGAACGGCGCGAAGGTCCGCGTCGCGGGTATGGATGCCGGCGAGGTGGAGACCATTCACCTGCCCGCGTCCCCCTCGGCCCGGTTCCGGATCAAGTTCCGGGTGCGGAAAGACCTCCACCAGATCATCCGGCTCGATTCGGTCGCGTCTATCCAGAACGACGGGCTCGTGGGGAACAAGTTCATCCAGGTCGAGAGCGGCACCGAGGAATCGCCTCAAGTGCCCGAGCGCGGCACGATCCAGAGCCGGGAGCCGTTCGATCTGGCCGACATGCTCGGGCGGGTCAACGAAACGATCGACCTGGTCACCACCATGATCACCGACGTCAAGGGCCGGTTGGACCAGGCGCTGCTGGCGGTCGCATCTATGGCCGCCGAGGGGCAGACCATGATTGCGAACGTCAGCAGCGAAGTCCAGGCGATCACCGCGTCGGGGCAGAAGGTCTCCGCCGACCTGCAGCGGATCGTGGCCGGCGTCCAGCAGGGCCGCGGCAGCCTCGGGAAGTTCGTCAATGACGACGCCGTGTATGACCGCGTGAAGGCGATCGCTACGGAAGCGGAGCGAGCCGTCGTCAACCTGCGCGAAGCCAGCGAGAACGCCAAGACGGCGATCGCCGACTTCCGCGGCGACAAAGGGCCGGTCCGTGGTGTCGCGGTGGAACTGCAGCAGTCGCTGACGGCGGCACGGGAGACACTCACTAATCTGGCCCAGACGACGGAGGCTCTGCAACACAACTTCCTGGTCCGCGGCTTTTTCAACCGGCGCGGCTACTTCAACCTCGATGACATCGGCGTCGCCGAGTACCGCCGCGGCGCATTGGAGACCGCCGACCGCCGCGTGCTGCGCGTGTGGGTCAGCGCCGAGGTCCTGTTCGAAGTGACCGCCAGCGGTGAGGAGCGACTCACCGACAGCGGACGGCTGCGGCTCGACTCCGCAATGGCGCCGTTTCTCAAGTATCCCCGCAACACGCCGTTTGTGATTGAAGGGTACGCCGGCGCCGACACAGCCGACGCGCAATTCGTGCTGAGCCGTAGCCGCGCGCTACAGGTGCGCGATTACCTCGTCGGCAAGTTTGGCCTCGACGCCGGCCATGTCGCGACGATGCCGATGGGCGCTGACGCTCAGGGAAGCCCATCGGCTGACCGATGGGAAGGCGTGGCACTGGCGATGTTCGTTGCAAGAGCCCGGTAATCGGCGCACGAGCGGCGCGTGGCACAAGGTTTGATTGTCCATTCTGGGACGATGCAGATGCATCATGCAACGGATGAAGGAGGCGGGTGTGGACGAACGTTCGCGGGTGCTGATGACGACACTACTGGGCGCAATCGCAGGCGGAGTCGGGGGTTGGCTGTATATGACGGAGAACGGCCGTCGTGTACGGGACCAGATCGAACCCAAGCTGGATGATTTCGTCAACGAGTTGACGCGGATGCGCGGCACGGTCGAGAAGGCGCGCGGTGCTGCCAGCGAGGGGTGGCGTTCACTCAGCGACATGGCCGGCGGCAGCCAGACCCGCTGGTCGGCGTAGGAGGGCAGCATGACACCCGATCTTGGTACAACCAATATGTGGCTCGCCATCATGGCGATCGTCAGCGTGCTCGAAGCGCTCCTGCTGATCGGCATCGGTGTGGGCGGCTTCCTGGCCTATCGCCGGGCGACGCAGCTTGTCAGCGACCTCGAGTCGCGGCAGGTCGCACCGCTGCGCGAGAAGGTCGAAGCCATCCTCGGGGATGTGAAGACCGTGACGGCGAGCGTCAGTCAGCAGACCGAGCGGGTGAATCACGCGATCTCGGGCACGATGGAGCGCGTCGACGACACCGCCGACCGGGTCAAGGGGTCGGTTCGAGACAAGATGAATCAGGCCGTCGGCATGGCCCGCGGCATTCGCGCAATCGTCATGTCGGTCCTCGGTCACGACGACCGGCACGAGCCGCCGGCGACGGCGACCGGCCGAGTGTAATCTCAATTCAGTAAGTATTAGAGGAGGATTCGATGGCATACGAATACGATCGATTCGAGCGAGAAGACGGCGGCGGATCATTCCTGATGGGCCTGCTGGCCGGCACGGTGCTCGGCGCTGGTCTCGGCATGCTGTTCGCCCCGCGTCCGGGCTCGGAGTTGCGTACGCAGCTTGGGGACCAGGCAACCAAACTGCGCTCGTCTGCCGGCGGCGCGTACTCGCAGGTGGGTGAGCGTGTGACGCAGATCGTCGATCGCGGCCGCGAGGCGTACGATCGCGCCCGCACCAGCACCGAGTCGGGCGAGATTGGCTCGACAGGCGCCGGCACAACCGGCAGCACCGGCTCCATGGCGGGCAGCACCTATACGGGTGCGGCCACGAACGATCGCAGCTAACGAGGTGGCTGTGCGGCTCGACGAAGATACCGCCCGCACAGTCGCGACCGTCGTCGTGGGGACCGTCGCGCTGGGCGCGGCGGTCCTCATTCTGCGCATCCCGGCCCTGCGCC